>JBIIQD010000084.1:0-7973 GCA_044342265.1 Hydrogenophaga sp.
TGTGCCCGGTGGGCGCCGACCGCAGCGAAGCGGTGAAGGGGTCCGCGGAGGAGCTCTACCGAGGGCTGCTGACTGCAGGCGTGGACGTGATCCTGGATGACCGTGGCGAACGCCCGGGCGCGATGTTCGCCGATTGGGAACTCATCGGCGTGCCGCACCGCGTGACCATCGGTGACCGAGGTCTCAAGGAGGGTGTGGTCGAGTACCAGCACCGCCGCGACACTGCCGCCACCAAAGTGCCTGCGGCCGAGGCGCTGGCCTTCGTTCAGGGACGCCTGAGGGCGTGAGCGCCAACCCGTCAGGCATGGACCGTCGCCAGTGCCTGCTGCGCGCGGCGGCGCTGGGTTCGGCGGGATGGCTAGGCACTGCCGCGGTTCACGCAGGCAGCCAATTGGAGGAGCCGCTGGCCGATTCGGTGCGCTCGGTGCTGAGCGCGGCCATCGCCAGCAGCGCACCGCCGGTGCCCGAGTTCACCGACACCAACAAGCGCCTGGCCCACTTGCGTTGGCTGGGCGCCATGAGCGAGCGCTTGCACCGACGCAAACCGGACTTCCAGACCCGCATCGAATTCTTGCAGACCGTCTGGTACGAAACCCGGCGTGCCGGGCTGGACACCACGATGGTCATGGGGCTGATTCAAGTGGAAAGCGCGTTCCGCAAGTTCGCGATTTCACGCGTGGGCGCTCGCGGGTACATGCAGATCATGCCGTTCTGGTCGCGCGTGATCGGCGACGGTGATGCCAGCAAGCTGTTCCACATGCAGACCAACGTCCGGTTTGGGTGCGTGATCCTGAGGCATTACCTGGACCGCGAGCGCGGCGACACATACATGGCGCTGGGCCGATACAACGGCAGTCGGGGCAAGCCGCAGTACCCGAACGCGGTCTATGCAGCCGCGAAAAACTGGAGGCATCCCGACGCTTGAGCGTCTGGAGCTTCTATTGCAGGAAGCCGATTCGGGGCTTGCCTGTTCCGACTTTGGGCAGGTCGTCGGGTTCCACCCTGTAGCGGTTGTCCAGACGCGCGTTGCCAAAGGCAGTCACCAAGGCACGCCGCATTTCGCGCGGTGCCAGCGTGGCCAGCAGGTCCAGCACATCGTCGGCCGGTTCCGGATCGAAGCGCTGGCCCCAGTCATGTTCGCCGAGGATGTTGCGGTAGAGGTGACCGGCGATCTTGCGCGCGGCGTCGGGTGAGGGCGGCGCGATCTCGTACACGTTCATGCGGTTGCGGATCGGTTCGGGGATGCTGCGCTCGCTGTTGGCGGTGGTGATCCAGATCACCTGGCTGGCGTCGATCGGGACCTCGGCGAACTCGTCCACGAAATTCTGGGCCGTGTCGTGCTCCAGCAGGCTGTAGAGCGCGCCCAGCGGGTCGTACTGCGCGTCGGCGCTGGCCTTGTCGATCTCGTCCACCACGATCACCGGGTTGGCGTACTGGCCGTCCACCAGCGCTTCAAACACCTTGCCGGGTTTGGCGCCCTTCCATTGCGACGACGAGCCCGACAGCAGCCAGCCCGCCGTCATGCTGCTCATGGGCACCAGGCTCATGCTGGTGCCCAGCAGGTCGGCGATCTGTTTGGCAAAGTGGGTCTTGCCCACACCGGGTGGGCCCAGCAGCAGGATGGGCGTCACTTCCAGGCCGTCCTGGCTGTCCTGGCTCAGCGCCACATGGCGTTTCACGTCGTCGAGCACCTCGCCAAAATTGGGCAGCAGGTCGTAGAGCGGCGCCATGTCGGGCACGCCCGAGGGCTTGACGGCGAAGCGCTGGGGGCCGCGTTCGAGCATGCGCTGCCATGTGTTGCGCAGGCCTTCGTATTCGCGCTCATTGCCGCTGGCCTGCAGGTGGGCCAGCTTGCGCTCGACCTCGTCGGCCTTGAACACGCTGCGCATCCGGGCGATGGGCAGTTTGAGGGAGGGGGAAGCGACCAGGCTGCGTGAGCTCATGCGGTTCTCCTTGAAACGGTTCAGCGACGATTTCATTGAAGCACAAGCTGTGCCCGGATGAAACGCCGGATGAACCCGAAAAACCCGGTGCTTTCCCACAAAGTGCCTGCTCCTGTGATGCCCTGCACGTTCCAGAAGCGGCGCAGCCGCCCGAAGGCGGCTGCGCAAAGAAGGCTGAAGAGAGTCAGGCTTGACCGCTGATGGTCTTTTGCAGTTCGCCGGACTCGTACATCTCCATCATGATGTCCGAGCCGCCGATGAATTCGCCCTTGATGTAGAGCTGCGGGATGGTCGGCCAGTTGCTGTACTCCTTGATGCCAGCGCGGATGCCGTCGTCTTCGAGCACGTTGACGGTCTTCACCGTCTTGGGCTCGACGCCACACGCCTTGAGGATCTGGATCGCGCGACCGGAGAAGCCGCACTGGGGGAAGCTGGCGTTGCCCTTCATGAAGAGCACGATTTCATTGGATTTGACCAGTTGGTCGATCTGGGTTTGCGCGTCGCTCATGGTAGCGTCCTGGTTGGGTTGGGGGGCGACCGGCGGGGCCGGGCAAGGTGGTGAATTATCGCGCGAGCGGCCATTGTCCGCCGCTGCAGCGCTCGATGCCCGCCAGATCTGGTCGGCTGCTGACCGTCTGGAAACCCTGGGCGGTCAACAGATCGCGCACCGCCCAGGCCTGGTCGTGACCATGTTCCAGCAGCAACCAGCCACCGGGCACCAGGGCCGCAGGCGCCTGCGCCACGATGGTGCGCAGATCGGTGAGTCCATCGGCGCCCGCCGTCAGGGCGCTGACGGGTTCGTAAGTCAACGCTGCCAGATGTGGGTCGCCCTTGGCGATGTAGGGCGGGTTGCTGACGATCACTTCAAAACACTCACTGGGCACCGCCGCCAGCCAGGCGCCCTGGGCAAAGCGAACGGGCAAGCCCAGCCGATGTGCATTGGTCTTTGCAACGTTCAGGGCGTCGGCGCTGACGTCGGTGGCGGTGACTTGCACGTCTGGGCGGCGCCTGGAGATGCTGAGCGCGATGGCGCCGCTGCCGGTGCCCAGGTCCAGCAGGCGGGTCTGCTCGGTACCGTCTGGCGGGGGCAAGGCTTCCAGCGCCCAATGCACAAGCACCTCGGTGTCCGGGCGCGGCACCAGCACGCGGGCATCCACTTGCAGGGTCAGGCCGCCGAACTCCTTTTCACCCAGCAGGTAGGCCACGGGCTCGCCTTGTTGGCGCCGGTGCAGCAGTGTGGTCCATCGGATTGCCGCTTCGGGGGGCAGCGGGTCGCCGTCGTGAGCGATCAGCCAGGCGCGGTCGTGCGGGGATAGGCCCAGGGCGTGCAGCAGCAGCATCTGCGCGTCCAGCCGGTCCAGGCCATGCCTGAATGCCTCTTTGAGTGCGTCGGTCAGGTTCATAGGGGGAGCTTTGGCGAGGGTACCCGTGGAGCCGGTTTTGCCGGGCCACTGGGTACGTCACCCCTCTGGAGGGAATACGCGAAGCAGCTCAGGGGGGTCACACCTGTCTTTCCAGCTCCGCCAGCAGCTCAGCCCCGCGCGCCACCTGCAGCGCATGGATCACATCACCCAGGTCGCCCTCCATCACCATCAGCAGCTTGTACAGCGTGAGGTTGATGCGGTGGTCGGTCAGGCGCCCTTGGGGGAAGTTGTAGGTGCGGATGCGGTCGCTGCGGTCGCCGCTGCCGACCAGGCCCTTGCGGGTGGCGGCCTCTTTGGCGGCGCGTTCGCTGCGGTCTTTTTCCTGCAGCCGCGCCTGCAGCACCTGCAAGGCCTTGGCTTTGTTGCTGTGCTGGCTGCGGCCGTCCTGGCATTCGGCGGTGATGCCAGTGGGCAGGTGGGTCACGCGCACGGCTGAGTCGGTCTTGTTGATGTGTTGACCACCCGCACCGCTGGCGCGGTAGGTGTCGATGCGCAGCTCGGCCGGGTTGAGCTTGATGGCCTCGGCTTCGTCAGGCTCGGGCATCACGGCCACAGTGGCGGCGCTGGTGTGGATGCGGCCCTGCGTTTCGGTGACCGGCACGCGCTGCACCCGGTGACCACCCGACTCGAAGCGCAGCTGGCCGTAGACGTTGGCACCCGGTCCGCGGCCTGCGATGCGCAGCACCACTTCTTTGTAGCCGCCCAGTTCGCTGGGTGACTCGCTCACGATCTCGGTAGTCCAGCCCTGGCTGTCGGCGTAGCGGATGTACAGGCGCGCCAGGTCGCCGGCGAACAGGGCCGACTCGTCGCCACCAGTCCCGGCGCGAATTTCAACAAAAGCCGGGCGCTCGTCGTCCGGGTCTTTGGGTAGCAGCAGTTGCTGCAGTTCGGCGTCCAGACGTTCCAGGTCGGTCTTGGCCGAGTCGATTTCTTCTTGCGCCATCTCGGCCATGTCCGGGTCGGACAGCATCTCCTGCGCGGCGCTCAGGTCAGCTTCTCGCTGCTCACAGCGGTTGAACACCTCGACGATGACCGAGGTATCGGCGTGCTCCCGGCTGAGCGAGCGAAAGCGCTCCATGTCGCTCACCACGTCGGGTGCCGAGAGCAAAGCGTCCAGCTCTTGCAAGCGGGCTTTCTGGCGCAGCAGGGTGTCTCGGACAAAGGGTTTCATGGGACAAACGAAAGGGGGCGATAGCGGCAAGGCGGTGCGCGGGGCCGACGGACCGCGCGGGGCGCCCAAGGCGCCGGGCAGCGTCGCTAGGACTTGTCGCGCAGAAACAGCCGCGAGATGGTTTGCGCCGTGGCGGAGCGGGTCTCGGCGTCACCGGTGTGCAGCTCGGCAAGGGTGCCGTGCAGCATCTTCTGGGTCAGCCCTTTGGACAGGGCTTCGAGCACGTCTTCCACTGAATCGCCCCGGGCCAGCAGCTTCTTGGCGCGCACCAGCTCCGCCGCGCGCCAGGCGTCAGCCTGGGCGTTGATCTGCTGGATCAGCGGCACCACGCCGCCCTTGGCTGGGTCGCGCTGCTCCAGCCAATGCAAGAAACTCAGCACGCCCGCGTCGATGATGACCTCGGCCTGCGCCACGGCGGCCTGACGGTTTTCCTTGCCGGTCTGCACCACACTGGCCAGATCGTCCACGGTGTACAGGTACACGTCGGACAGGCCTTTGACTTCGAGTTCTATATCACGCGGCACCGCCAGGTCGACCATGAACATCGGGCGGTGTTTGCGTTTTTTCAGCGCGCGCTCCACCGCACCCAGGCCGATGATGGGCAAGGTGCTGGCGGTGCAGCTGATCACGGCGTCGAATTCGTACAAGCGGTCCGGTATGTCGGCCAACTTCAGTACCTGGGCGCCGAAGCGACTGGCCAGCGCCTCCCCGCGCTCCAGCGACCGGTTGGCAATCGCCATGCTCTTGGGCGTTTTGGCAGCGAAATGTGTGGCGGCCAGCTCGATCATCTCGCCCGCGCCGACGAACAGCACCTTGATGTCCTTCAGATCCTCAAACAGCTGGCTGGCCAGGCGCACGGCGGCGGCGGTCATGCTGATCGAGTGGGCGCCGATGTCGGTGGAGGTGCGCACCTGCTTGGCCACCGCAAAAGAGCGCTGAAACAGTTGGTGCAGCGTGGTGCCCAGGGCGCCGGCTTCGTCGGCGGCGCGCACCGCGTCCTTCATTTGTCCGAGGATCTGCGCTTCGCCCAACACCATGCTGTCCAGGCCGCTGGCGACGCGAAAAGCGTGGCGCGCGGCCTCTCCTTCGCGCAGGATATAGGCGTGGTCCTTGAGCACATGGGTGCTGACGCCGCCAGTTTGGGCCAGCCATTCCAGTGTGGGTTCCACGGCCGACTGTTCACCTGCTGCGTACAGCTCGGTGCGGTTGCAGGTGGAGAGCAAAGTGGCCTCGGGCTGGCGCGGCAGGCTTTGCCGGTAACCGTTCAGGGTGGGCTGTATCTGGTCCAGGGCAAACGCGAACCGGCCCCGCAAATCCAGCGGAGCCGTGTGATGGTTGATGCCAAGGGCCCAGACAGACATGAGCGGATTATAAAATTGTCAGCCTCCTTCATGACCGCCGCACACCCCATGACCTTTTTCGCCCTCATCGGGCACATGCTCAATTTCGTGGCGCCTGCGCTGGTGATGGCGTTGCTGCTCTGGGGTTTGCCGCGCCTTTGGCCCAAAGCACGCAAAGGGCGTTGGGCAGCCAGCACCGAAATGGGGGCGCTTTCAGGGCTGGGGGTGGTGGTGTTGCTGACTGGGTTGGTCGTCTTTGGTCGCGACGCCAAGATGGTCACCTACGCTGCGTTGGTGTTCGCCCAGGGCAGTCTGGTGTGGTGGGTGCGCGGCAGGTGATCAGTCTGGCGCGAACAGGTCCACACGGTCGGTGATCAGCCCGTCGATGCCCAGTTGCCAAAGGCGCGCGGCCGATTCGGGTTCGTTGACCGTGTAAGCCAAGGCACGCATGCCAGCGCCATGCACAGTGGACATGACCTCGGAATTCCAGAGCACTTGGTCGCAGATCACCGCCACACAGCCCAGTTGTGTGGCGGCCTCCAGCCAGCCGTCCCACAAGGTTTCCAGCAACAGGCCTCGCGGCAGCTCCGCGGCGCCTGCCTTCGCGCCGGCCAGCGAGTGCGGCTGAAACGATGTCAGCAAAGGGGACACGCGGGCGCCCGCCCATAGGCGCGCCGCCTCGCGAGCCACGACGTCGCCGGTTTCCTCTTCTCGACCAGGCGTGGGCTTGATTTCGATGTTCAGCAAGAAGGCGTTGGCCAGGCAAAAGCGTGCCACCGCGTCCAGGGTGGGCAGCGGCTCTCCCGCGTAACGGCGCGAGTGCCAGGTTCCGGCGTCCCGTCGGCTCAACGCGGCCCAGGGTTGATGGCCCGCTACACCGCGACTGTCGGTGGTGCGGTCCAGGGTGTCGTCGTGCAGCAGGAACACCACGCCGTCGGCGCTGAGCTTGGCGTCGCACTCGGCCATGCGGTAACCGTGTTGCGTGCCCAGACGGAATGCTGCCAACGTGTTCTCGGGGGCCAGCTTGCCAGCGCCGCGATGCGCGATCCAGCGTGGGTATGGCCAGTGGGGCAGGCGTTCAGTCACAGGCGAACTCCCGTTTGCCGATCAAATCCGTGAATCTTGTCTTCGCGCGGACGAACCTGGATGCTCTGTCCTACCGCAGGGGCACCCTGGTCTTCGTGGAGACGGACGATCAGGGACTCCGTGCCCAACCGGGTGTGGATCAACCGCTCGGCGCCCAGCATCTCCACCGTTTCCACCGTCACGCTCCAGCCGCTGTCGGCGATGTCGATGTGTTCAGGGCGAATGCCCAGGATGCGGTCCTCTCGCACGCCTGGTGCTTGTTGCAGCAGGTTCATGGGCGGAGAACCCATGAAGCTGGCCACGAAGGTGGTCGCCGGGCGGGAATAGACCTCTTCGGGAGTACCGAACTGCTCCATGCGCCCCGCGTTCATCACGATCATGCGTTGCGCCAGCGTCATGGCTTCGACCTGGTCGTGGGTGACGAACAGGCTGGTGATGCCCAGTTCGCGGTGCAGCTTCTGGATCTCCAGCCGGGTCTGGGCGCGCAGCTTGGCGTCCAGATTCGACAGCGGCTCGTCGAACAAAAACACCTGCGGCTGGCGCACGATGGCGCGGCCCATGGCCACGCGCTGGCGCTGCCCGCCCGAGAGCTGGCGCGGCTTGCGTTCCAGCAGCTGGCCGAGTTCGAGGATCGCGGCCGCCTTGTCCACGCGTTGCTTGATCTCGGCCACTGGCAGCTTCTTGATCTTCAGCCCGTAGGCCATGTTCTCGAACACGCTCATGTGCGGGTAGAGCGCGTAGTTCTGGAACACCATGGCGATGTCGCGGTCTGCCGGTTCGAGCTGGTTGACGATGCGTTCGCCGATCAGGATCTCGCCGCCGCTGATCTCTTCGAGACCGGCCACCATGCGCAGCAGCGTGGACTTGCCGCAACCAGAGGGGCCAACAATGACGATGAACTCGCCATCGGCGACTTCGGCATTGACGCCGTGGATCACTTGCAGCGACTGCTTACCTTGGTGGTATTGCTTGATGACGTTGCGAAACGAGAGAGATGCCATAGGGGTAA
>JBIIQD010000085.1:0-7875 GCA_044342265.1 Hydrogenophaga sp.
CCGCGCCCTGCGGGGCGGTCGGGCTGTGTGAGCACCAGCGGGATCTCGAATCCGGCCGCTTGCAGCCTTTGCAGCGCCAGGCGGGCGAACTCCGGCGTTCCGGCAAAAGCGACACGCATCGCCTCAGCCCCGTAGGCTCTCGCGCTCTGCCTTGAGCAACTTGCTTTTGATGCGGTTGCGCTTGAGCGGCGAAAGGTACTCGACGAACACTTTGCCCATCAGGTGGTCCATTTCGTGCTGGATGCAGACCGCCAGCATTCCTTCGGCGTCGATGCTGCGAGACACCCCATGTTGATCTGTGGCAGTGACCTTGATGGCCAGCGAGCGCTCCACGCCGTCATAGATACCGGGCACTGACAGGCAGCCCTCCTCGCCTTTGCGGGTCTGCGGGCTTGCCCAGTCAATCACCGGGTTGACCAGCACCAGCGGCTGGTCGCGGGTTTCGCTGACGTCGATCACGATCAGCCGCTCATGCACATCGACCTGCGTGGCGGCCAGCCCGATGCCCTGGGCGTCATACATCGTGGCCAACATGCGCTCGATCAGACCGCGCAATTGGTCGTCGACGGCCAGCACCGGTTTGGCCACAGTGTTCAGGCGCGGATCGGGGTACCGCAGGATGGACATCAATTCGGGAGCACTCATGACAGCAGATGTGGGCCGGAAAAGGCCTGAGAAAAACACAAAAGACGAAATGCAGACCGTGCCTGCACCCGCACCACTTGGACGGTTTGTCGTTATTTTCGCCACTTTTGCATTTCCGGGTGAGGGCGAAAGTCCATTAATATTGCCTAATCAAGGGCTTGGGCGCAAAATCAAATGCGAATTATCAAGTCTTGACGTGCCGTTGGCCCGGGAAACCGGCGGACGGACTCCGGCCAGTTTGCGCCAGCCCCAGGGGCCCTCACATGCGATTGAATAGCCTTCCGACTGCTTCCTTCCCCCGCTGCGCCGTGCTCGGCGCCTGTGCGCTGATGCTGGGCTCGCTGGCCAGTAGCGCATGGGCCCAAAGCCAGGTGATCACGCCTGGCCAGCGGGCCACTGCCACCCAGGTGGCAGAAAGCGGCGTGGCCCTGTCCGAGTTGGCGCCCAACGCCCCCGACAGCCACACGGTCAAGCGCGGTGACACGCTGTGGGCCATCTCCAAGATTTTTCTCAAGAGCCCGTGGCGCTGGCCCGAGCTCTGGGGCATGAACATGGAGGACATCAAGAACCCGCACCGGATTTTTCCTGGCCAGGTTCTGTATCTGGACAAAAGCGGCGGTCGCGCTCGTCTGAGCACCCGCAAGCCCGGAGATGGGGAGACCCCAACAGTGCGCCTGTCACCCCGTGTGCGGGACGAAAGCCTGAACCAGTCGGCGATTCCCCCGGTCAACATGCAGGCGATTGAAGCTTTCCTGGCAGAGCCGCTGATCGTGGACGAAGCAACGTTTTCGCGCGCTGCTCGCATCGTGGCGCCACCGGAAAACCGCGTGCTGCTCAGCTTGGGCGACCGCGCCTATGCACGGGGCCAGTATGGCGATGTCGGCAGCCTTAAAGAAGAAGCGCTGGTCCTGGGCGCCGGCAAGCCTCTGGTGTACCGCGTGTTCCGCAATGCCGTGCCACTCAAGGATCCCAGCACCGGTGAGATCCTGGCCTACGAAGCTCAGTATGTTGGCAAGGCCGAGCTCGCTCGCCCGGAAACCCGCCGAGACATTGAAGCGCCAGCGACCGAAGCCAAGAAGCCTGAGCTGAAGAAGCCGGAAGGCAAGGACATTTACAAGCCGAGCTTCGAGAACACGACGCATAACGTCGCGCGGCTGCAGATCGAAGAGAAAGCCCCGCCCAAGCCCGTGGCCACTGGCGAGATCATCCCCGCCACCATCGACATCATCCGGGCCAAAGAAGAGATGCGCGTCGGTGACCGTTTGTTGCCTGACCCAGAGCGCGAGTTTCCGAACTACGTGCCTCGCGCGCCGGGCAAGCCCACGACGGGTCAGATCGTGTCGGTGTATGGAAACGCCGTGCGATACGCGGCACAGAACCAGGTGGTCTCGATCAACCGTGGCCGTGAACACGGGGTCGAAAACGGCCATGTGCTGGCGCTGGTGCGCGACGCCAGCACGCAGATCGACAAGACCGACGCAAGCCGGCCGCAGATGCGGTTGCCTGGCGAACCCAACGGGTTGATGATGGTGTTCAAGACCTTCGACAAGGTGTCCTACGCGCTGGTGCTGGACATCGTCGATGGCGTCAAGGTCGGCGACCGCTTCACCAACCCCTGACCCCGGCGCATGAACCGGGACGCGTGGGCCGCCTGGCTCAGGCTGCTGCAGACGCCGGGCATTGGCAACGACACCGCTCGCCGTCTGCTCGCAGCCTTCGGGTTGCCAGAGACCATCTGGCAACAAAGCGCCAGCGCCTGGGAAACGGTGACCAGTGCCCGGGTCGCGCGCTCCATGCAGCAGGTTCCTGCGACGCTGGAAGCCTCGTTGGACACGCTGATGGAGTGGCTCTCTCACGAAGAGCATCAGCTCATCACCCTGGCAGACGCACGCTACCCGGCAGCCCTGCTGCAAACCGCCGATCCACCGTTGATGCTGTACGTGCAGGGACAGGTGCAGGCCCTCGCCCATCCGCGCCAGTTGGCGATCGTCGGCAGCCGCAACACGACCCCTCAGGGCGAGAGCAACGCACGCCAGTTCGCGCGCTCCCTGGCTCAGGCGGATGTTTGCGTGGTGTCGGGACTGGCGCTTGGCATCGACGGCGCGGCGCACACGGGTGCTCTGGAAGGCGGCGGATTCACTATTGCCGTGGTTGGCACCGGCCTGGACTCGGTGTACCCCAAACGGCACGAGGCCCTGGCGCGCCGCATTGCCGAGCACGGTGCCGTCATCAGCGAGTACCCATTGGGCACATCGCCACTGGCAGCCCATTTCCCGCAGCGCAATCGCATCATTGCCGGCATCAGCCAGGGCACACTGGTGGTCGAGGCCGCCGTGCGCTCAGGTTCACTTATCACGGCTCGACTCGCGGCCGAACAGGGGCGAGAGGTGTTTGCCATTCCGGGTTCTATTCATTCGCCGCAGGCGCGCGGCTGCCACGCCCTGATCCGCCAGGGCGCCAAGCTGGTGGAGTCAGCTCAGGACATCCTGGAAGACCTGCAGCTGGCGGAGCCCGCGGGCCAGCTCGAAGTGCCGCCCGGGCGCGGAGGAGACAGCCTGCTGGGTGCGATGGGGTTTGACCCGGTGGGCCTTGACGCGCTGCAGGCTCGCACCGGCCTGGACACCGCCACCTTACAGGCGCGACTGCTTGAACTGGAGCTGGATGGGCGCGTGGATCGCCTCCCTGGCGGCTTGCTTCAGCGAAGCGGCCGGGCCTGAGGGCGCTGATCAGCCGAGCAGCCGCTCGGGGTTGGCATCGAGCTTGGCCAGCGCATCGCGGGTGGCGCGTACGGTCAACGACTCATCTTCAGTGGGCACCAGCAAGCCAGCCTGCAAATACGCTGCCACGCGCATGGCCTGGATCAAAAAGCAGCGTCCTGAATTGGTGACGAACAGGTAGAGCTGACCACGATCACTGCGCCAGGCGAGTTGCACGCTGTTGAGCTTCGCGTTGTGGTCCAGCCCGAACCAGGATCCGATCTGCAACTCCTGAGCCCAGGCACGCATGGCTTCATTGGGCTGGCTGCCCCCGTGCTTGATCACTTCAATATTGGAGGCATCAACCCCGGTGATCATCTCGATGCTCTCGTTGTCCAGGTCCAGGTCGCCCACACCACTGTCGGGCAGGTAGTCTTCCAGATGTGCTAGCCGCTCGGACAATTTGTCCAGGCTTTCCTGCGGAATCGCCTCGGTGCGTGACATGAAGGCATCGGCCAATGTGTCGCTGACCGACTTGATGTGGGCATCCTGAACGCCAGGCGAATAACCCAGCAAGCTCATGCCCTGGCGCAGGCGCTGAAGCAGCCCCGGCAGTTGCTGAATCACGCGCGCACGGTCGTTGCGGTTGGGTTTGGCGCTGGCCGCCCACAGCAGGTCGGAAGCCACGCGCTTGAGCGATGCAGTTTCTTCGTGCTTGACTCCATACTTCACACTCGCCACGGCCAACACCTCGACCCAGACCTTGAACAGGAACTCACGCACTTCATCGCGCACCGAAATGTCATCGAGCAGCTTTCGCAACTCGATGGTGAACTGCACCGACAGGGTTTCTTTCTGCTCAACCTGCTGCGCCACGCTGACAAAACGGCTCGCGCTACCTTGCTCGCTCAGGTAGGTGGATAGAAACTTTTGGAACTCGTCGAGCACCAGCTGGAACACTCGCCGTCCGGTTTCGGGGTACTGCTCGATGACTTGCACCACACGCTTGATTTCAGCCTCCAGCGCAGCCGAGCCGACGTTGGACTCGAAGCCCATCACGCAGGAGCCCATGCGATCGATCAGGCGACGCGCAGGATGTTGCAGCGCGCTAAAGAACTCAGGCTCCGCCAGCGCCACTCGCAGCACTGGAATTTGCAGTCGTGCGAACCAGACCCGCACACTGGCGGGAATGCGCTCCTCGGCCAGGATGCTCTGAAACATCAGGGCCACGACTTCGATGGTCGCCTTTTCCGTGGAAGTGCTCGCCGCCTGCTTGAGCTCGTTGGTGCGCTGTCGCAGCACCGTCGCTGCTTGCGCAACGTGGGTGGCGTCCATGGTAGCCCCCAAGGGCCGAAGCGTGCCACCCGAGCTCGCGGACTGCATCATGTCCGGGACCGGGATCGGCATCACGTCCTGCATCGCCTGTTGCAGTCGCGGCGACGTCGGCAACAACTGGGTAGCTTCGAAATCGCCACCAATCTTGTCGGCCAGCAAGCGCCGCAAGCGCCCCACCACTCCCTGCGCCCTCATCCGGGCACGGGCCAGCGGGGACGAATGGGTCATCAGGCGGGTTTCATCTTGCACACCCATGACCGTCGAAGCGCGCCCAGTCTGGCTCATACCAAAACCAGCTCCCCCACCGATGGCGCCAGACCCATCACGCGATCCGGGTCCGTTGCCCACGCCGCCAGAACCCGAGGACGGGGCTCCTGCGCTCCCTCCCCAATCGCCTGCGCTACCACCCTGCGCAGAATCGCCGGGTAGAGACTTGCCATCCTTGCCGTCGTTGCTCGGCGGCCCACCTGCTGAACGGCTGCCCGGGGTGCGCCTGACCAGCGCCTGAAGATCAATCTCCTTCATCACCCCGCTGGACACCAGAAACTCGTTGGCGGCTTTGTACGCCTCGAGCATGCTCTTGGACAACACCGGCGCCAGCGCTTCCTGGATCAATGTCCAGCCTTCGCGCGTCATCTGTACGTCGAGCCACTGGTCAACCAGGATGCGGGAGACCACATCGGGCAACAGCACATCGCCGCGAGGCAGCTCCTGGCGTTTCTCCAGGTGCTGAACACGCAGCCTCAGCTCGTTGAGGTCGGTCGAGACTGCCTCCAGCACGCGCATGGCCAGTCGCGAAGCAAGGATCTGGTCGTCGATGGCGCCCTCAGCAAGCAATTCCAGCCGACCGGGAATACTTAGCTGGCCGGAGTTGGAGGCAGAAGTACGCGGCAGCAAGGTCCGCTGAAAGGCCTTGCGACTTTGGTTGAGCCAGGTGGTCTGGGCCTTTTGAAAGGCCATCCAGGCATCCCGCCGCTCCTGCATTTCACGCGCTGGTCCCACCTGATCAAGGATGGCAGCCAAACGGGTCTCGCAAGCCTTGACCAATTCGGGCATGGCTCGTCCCACATGAACCACGAAAAGTTCACGTGCCTGTTTGGCCAGGGAAGAAACGTGCTGATCGGAGGTCGCCACAGTGAATCAGTATGACATGAATGGCAGACGTCTTTAGGCTGCCTGTTGTCTCGCCGCGCACGCGCCCACAGTCCTGACCCAACCCGGCGTCACACCACCGCGCCGCTGTTGGGATCGTCGGCATCACCCGCCGCAGACTTGACGGGGGCCTTGATCAGATCTTCGCGCTTGATCCCCAGCCACATCGCGATCGCAGCAGCCACAAACACCGAAGAGTAGATACCAAACAGGATGCCAATGGTCAGCGCCATGGCGAAGTGGTGCAGGGTCGGGCCACCGAACAGCAACATCGACAACACCATGATCTGGGTCGATCCGTGCGTGATGATGGTACGACTGATGGTGGACGTGATGGCATGGTCGATGATCTGGACCGTGCTCAACTTTCGCTGGCGGCGGAAAGTTTCACGGATGCGATCAAAGATCACCACGGATTCGTTGACCGAATAGCCCAGCACAGCCAGCACAGCGGCCAGCACGGCCAAGGAAAACTCCCACTGGAAGAAGGCAAAAAAGCCCAGGATGATCACCACGTCGTGAAGGTTGGCGATGATGGCCGAAACCGCGTACTTCCACTCGAAGCGAATGGCCAGATAGATCATGATGCCGACGATCACGAAGGCCAGCGCCTTCAGGCCGTCTTGCACCAGTTCCTCTCCCACCTGCGGGCCCACAAATTCCGTTCGCCGCAACTCCACCGACGGGTTTTGCGCTTTGAGCGCCGCCATCAAGGCCTCGCTTTGCTGGCCCGAAGTCCGACCCTCCTGCACCGGCAAGCGCATCAGCACATCGCGCGCCGTGCCAAAGTTTTGCACCGGTACCTCAGCGTAGCCCAGGCTTTCGACGACCCCCCGAATAGCGGCGAGGTCGGCGGGCTGCTCGTATGCCACCTCCACGACCGTACCGCCCGTGAACTCGACCGAAAGGGCCAGCCCACGCGTGACCAGAAAGAACACGGCGGCGGCAAAGGTGATCGCGGAAATGGCGTTCAGCACGATGGCGTGCTTCATGAACGGAATGTCTTTGCGGATCTTGAAGAGTTCCATGGCAGTGCTCCGGTTCAGTCGGTCTTGGCGACGGCGGTGTGGGTCTCGGGCTTCCAGACCGTGCCGATGGACACATCTTTGAGCTTCTTCTGGCGGCCGTACCAGAGGTTGACCAGGCCACGCGAGAACACGACCGAAGAGAACATGCTGGTGAGAATGCCGATGCAGTGCACCACGGCAAAACCGCGCACCGGGCCGGAACCAAAGGCGAGCAAGGCCACACCGGCAATCAACGTCGTGATGTTCGAGTCCAGAATCGTCGCCCAGGCGCTCTCGTAACCGGAATGGATCGCGGCCTGCGGCGATTTGCCGCTGCGCAATTCATCCCGCACGCGTTCGTTGATCAGTACGTTGGAGTCGATGGCCATGCCCAAGGTCAAGGCCATGGCGGCAATGCCAGGCAGCGTCAGCGTGGCCTGCAACATTGACAGCACGGCCACCAGCAGCACGAGGTTGAAACCCAGCGCGATACTGGAGAACACGCCAAAGAGCATGTAGTAGATGCTCATGAAGGCGACGATCACCAAGAAGCCCCAGATCACGCTGTTGAAACCTTTGGCGATGTTCTCGGCGCCCAGGCTGGGGCCAATGGTGCGCTCTTCGATGATTTCCATCGGAGCGGCCAGCGATCCGGCGCGCAGCAGCAGCGCTAGGTTGGCTGTTTCGGTGGGCGTGAAGTTGCCAGAAATCTGAAAGCGACTAGAGAACTCACCTTGAATCTCAGCCACTGAAACCGCCTCGCCGCGGCCCTTTTCAAAAAGGATCATGGCCATGCGCTTTTTGAGGTTCTGACGAGTAACTTCGCCCATGATTCGTCCACCAACGGCGTCCAAATCCACCGACACGGCTGGTCTTTGCTTGTCATCGAACGTTGCGTTGGCGCCCTGCATGTTTTTGCCCGTCAGCACCACATCCCGCCTAACGATCACCGGCTCGCTTTCGCCGCGTTCGTTAGGCGTTTGAAGAAAACGCTCCGAACCAAACGGCACCGCACCGCTGCCACTCTCGGCAGCCAGTCC
>JBIIQD010000086.1:0-7846 GCA_044342265.1 Hydrogenophaga sp.
GTGATCGCAGCGGCTCGAACGCCGCGCCAGTCGCTGCGCTTGGTGTCACGCCGTCCGCAGAGCCGCCGCTGCTCATTTCATGCGGTCGCCTGCGCTTCGCTGGTCGCCCGAAGAGGTTTGGGCAGCGCGTGCGCCATTGGGCCCACCGTCATCCCCCCACGGCGCCCCCATCCACAGGTGAGGGGGACTTGTGGGGGGATCTTTCAGCGGTGGGCCAGGTGACGGGCTCACTGTTTCGTGCTGCAAGGCTTCCCCAACCCCCACCCCTTCCCGAGGGAAGGGGCCTTGCCCACCCCCCGCCCGCCCGTGGGCGGGAGCGAGGGAGTCCGAGCGAGAGGATCGGTTTTGAGGAGCCCGGATCGGGGTCCGGCTGGTCGCTCTTGCAAGGAGTTTCACCATGGCCAACGTTCAAGTCATTCAGCGTCACGCGCACTTGGCATCTGCCGTCAAGCTCGAATTCGTCAAAGGGCGGGAGGGCAAGGTCGCCAAGGCGGTGCTGACCGCCATCAGCAACAGCCGCCGGGGCAGCGGCGAAGAGCGGTCCGAAGAAGCCACCGCCATCCAGTGGACGCTGTGGGCCAAGCAGGCCGAACACGCGGCCGAGTACCTGGGCAAGGGCTCGCACGTGAACATCGTTGGCCGGGTGCGCAACAACAACTACCAGGACAACGACGGGGTCGAGGTCTACGGGCTGGCGTTCACCGTCGACGAGATCGACTACCTCGACAGCAAGGCCGAAGGCGAGGCCCGCCGCGCGCGCGAAGGTGCAGGCGATCCAGCCCCAGCGGCCCCCAGCGCACCCGCCCCCAGCCGCAAGGCTCGCAGCGAACGCCAACCGGCACACGCCTGACGCAGAACACCGGGCGGTTCGGCCGCCCGGCCTCCCTCATCCCGTTTCCCCATTCACCGAATCAGGAGCATCACCATGATCTCTACCGCCCATTCCCCCCGCCTGGCCGCTCGTTTCGGCCAGAACACGTTTGTGATCCGCAGCGAAACCCCACTGGCCGAAGACCAGATGCGCCGGGCCGCGCCGTCCATCTTTGCCGAAGGCAAACACGGCAGCCGTTCCGAGCGCTACACCTACATCCCCACCATCGACGTGCTGCGCGGTCTGCGGCATGAAGGGTTCGAGCCTTTCATGGTGGCCCAGAGCAAGAGCCGCATCGAAGGCAAGACCGCGTTCACCAAGCACATGATTCGCATGCGCCACGCGAGGCAGGTGAACACCCGGCCCGAGGCCAACGAGATCATCCTGATCAACAGCCACGACGGCGCCAGCAGCTACCAAATGCTCGCTGGTCAGTTCAGATTCGTCTGTTGCAATGGTCTGGTGGTGGGTGATATCACCAACGACATCCGCATCCCCCACAAGGGCAACATCCAGGACGAGGTGATCGAAGGCGCGTTCCGGGTGCTGGAGGACTTCGAGGTGGTGGATGCGTCCGGCGACAGCATGAAGGCCCTGCCTCTGCAGCGTGAAGAGCAGCAGGCCTTTGCCACAGCCGCCCTGGCGCTGCGCTACGGTGAACGGGGGGAGGGCGAACCACCGGCCCCTGTGACCGCCGAACAGTGGATCGAAGCCCGCCGCCCTGAAGACTTCGGCAACAGCCTGTGGACCACGTTTCAGCGGGTGCAGGAGAACGCTTTGCGTGGTGGTCAGCCCGGGCGCGGTGCCAAGGGCCGACGCCTGCATACCCGCCCGGTGGCCAGCATTGACCGCAGCGTGAGCCTGAACCGCGCGCTGTGGGTGCTGGCCGAGGAGATGCGCAAGCTCAAGGCCTGAACGGCTCCAACATCACACCGCCCATCGCTGGGCGGTGTGATTCAACGGAAACTCCGAAACGCGCTCGCCGGCTGCCGCCGGCTCGCGCGATCCCGGCTGCGGCTTCTCACCGAAGCCACAGCCAGGCGGCCATCGCCCAGCTGATGGCCGAAGCAAGCACCGCTGTCGCGGCGTGCAGCAGCCACCCTTCCCAGGGACGTGCGCCCCGACGGGCTAGGGCCGCTACGTCCTGGAGCGGCAGCGTCACTCACTGCAGAGTCGGGCCGACTTCATGGCGGAACACCACCCGTGCTGCCTCTTCCATGGCCCGGGTCTGTGTGTCCACAGTCTCCCGGGCCATTTCGTCGGCGCGCCGGGCAATGTGTTTCACCGCCTGCAGCTTCGCGTTTTCGCTGATGTCGGCCATTCGCTTTTCGTACGCGGTGACCTGCTCAGCCAGTTCCGAGCTCACCAGTCTCAGCGCCAGTTGGCTGGCATCGAGCCTGGGTGCCAGCGTATCCATGCGATCCAGCAGCTTGCCCAGATCGCCAATGGCCACCGCCATCAGCTCTTCCCGGGCCGTGACCAGGTCGCTCACTGTGCTTGCCGTGCCAGCGGCACCACGTTGCTGACGGAGATCTCAGCCAGACCGAGCGCCGCAAAGCAGGCATCGAGCTGCGGCAACACCCCAACCGCCAGCCGCCGTGTGGCCAGCTTCTGGGCCAGTGCGAGCTTCTCTGCGGTGTTGTTGGCCTTGACGATCAGGGCCTTGTAGTCGGTGTCGTCACGGGCCAGGGTGGCGAGGTCGGCATTGCTGCCCCGGATACGCCCGTACACCTCGTTGGGGCCCAGATAGCAGCTCGCGCTTTCTGTGGCGATGGGCTGCGCCTTGAGGAAGGCCCGCAACAGATCGAAGTGCGCCGGGACATCTGCGGCGCTGCTGACCATGTTGAACACCAACCGCACCCTTGAACGGGAGACACCCAGCCGTGCCAGCTCGACCAGGGTCGCGATGGTGTCCTGCTGCTGCTTGAGGGCGGGCACCGTGGGAACCACGAACGCATCGAAGTCCTCGTGACTGCCTCGGTACTTTTGCATCAGGTCGAGCAATTCCTCCACGTTGCTGGCCCCGATGTCCACCACCGCGCTGTCCATGGTCTGCAGGAGTTCCTGCAGCTCGCCAAACTGCCGGCCACGCATCGCATGACCCTCGCCCTCGGCCGCGTTCAGGCTCTCAACAGAAAACAGCTCCGCACCCTTTATGCGGGGCAGCAACAGGTGCCTGGCGATGGTGGTTTTGCCCACGTTCCCCGAAAAGTTGATGACTGCGACTTTCATGACGGGTCCTTTGCGTTGAGCCTGGCAAGCGCCAGGGGGTTGGTGATGCGGCTGCTGGCGAACGCTTCGGCGATCTCTTTGCCGCTGCGCATGTCCGTTTCCACAGATGCGACCTGATGTGACTGGGGTGCGAGGGTTGGTGAAGTTGGCGCGGATCCCAGCAGGTGGGTCAGATCGGGCGGCAATTCATCGGGCCGCGCGCCGGAGCCCAAGCCCTGGCCGACGGAAGACGCTTTAGATGCCCTGGCCACTTCGCGCTGCACGGTCGCGTTGCTGACGTGCACGCCAGAGGACGCCAGCGCCAGACGTATGGCCTCGAAGGTGTAGCCCTGGGCACGCAGCGCTCGCATCTCGGGCGCAAATCGCCGCGCTTTGCGTGAGCTTCGGCCGGGCGGTTCGCTCGGGACCAGTTTTATCGCGTCATTTCTATTCATTTTTTGTGCAGCAGTTGATCGGTTGCTGTTCAGTTTGTGCAGTGCCTGTGCGCTGGCTGTTCAACCTGCGCAGTTGCTGCGCGCTTTCTGTTCAGTCGTGTGATGGGTGCCTTGCGTTGACTCCCATCTTCGACCCTCCTACAGCCCTTTGACGCGCTGGATTTGGACCCAAATCCAGCAGCTCAAGAGGCTCGGTTCGGGCCAATACTGGGTTCAGGGTGAGTGCAGAGATAGGCGCGGTGGCGCCAGTTGTCCGACACGCTCACCCAGGGGTTATCACGTGTCTGGAGGCCTACCATGCAAACCAAACCGCGCGAGCGCATCAGCATCGATCTGCAGGGCCTGAAAGAGGCTTTGATGGAGAGATCCCAGGCCCTGGGTGTATCTCCCTCAGAGCTGCTGAGAAAGGCTCTGGCGCAGGTGCTGGACACACCTGCAATGCTTAAGCGGGAGACGGCAGTCAGGCCGCCATGGAAGAGGCCACGCGATCGGACACGGCTGTGCCTGCGCATGGGGCAGGAGGAGGCCGCAGCCACGCTGGCAGCGGCCAAGCGGGCCGGTATGAGTCCTGGCGACTACGTGGCCGGGCTGGTGGCGGGTGTTCCCGTACTGTTGAACGGAGGAGGGCGGTTAGACCACATCGCGGCGCTCACCACCTCGACTGCCCAGGTCGCCAACCTCAGCCGCAATGTCTACGCTCTCACGCGCTTCCTGACCCAGGCCAACGTGGAGCAAGCGCGGGTCTACCGCGACATGCTCGACACGTTGAACGGTGATGTTCGTCGGCACCTGATGCTGGCGTCAAGTGTGCTGGCCGAATTGGGGGGACCGGAAAGAATAACGCGGCACAGTGAATCCCGGCGGAGGTAATTCGTATTCGGCGGGCGTTTACCCACCCAGTTCGGGTCATCACCGCCAGGTAAACTGCCGGTTTGTTCTGAATGCTGCTGGCAAACGCTGTCAGAAACGCGCACTCTTCGTGTTGTAGATCTGATGTTTGGTTTGGTGAAGGAGGCTGTCCCGACTGGAATCTATGTCATGCGCGCCAGAGCCTCGCGGCTTTTTTTGCGGGGCTGGACGGCGCGGTGGCGCAGGAGACAGCCATCCCGAGCGCATGAACGCCCCGACCACGGCCGCAGAGGTACTGTGCAGCCTGGGGTAGGCGGTCTACCGCAGGCCGTGTTTGCGGATCTTATCGACCAGGGTGGTCTTGGGCACGCCTATTGCCTTGGCGGTTTGACCCACGTTGCCACCGTGGCGCGCTAGCGCGTCGGCGATCAAGCTGCGCTCGAACCGGTCCACCGTCTCGGCCAGGCCCGGCTCGCCCGCTTTGGTGGCTTCAGACGGTGCCGCGTGCGGCGACACCCATTGTGGACCCACACCAAGCACCAGCGCGTCGGCCACGTTGCGCAGCTCGCGCACATTGCCTGGCCAGTCGCGAGTCATCAGCTGACGCAGCTGGGCCTGCGACAGGCGCGGCGCGGGTCGGCCGTAGCGGCTGGCGGCCAGCAACATGAAGTGCTCCAGCAACATGGGGATGTCTTCCCGCCGTTCGCGCAGCGAGGGCAGTTCGATGTTGACGACGTTCAGTCGGTAGACCAAGTCAGCGCGGAAGCTTCCCTGCTGCGCGCGGACCAGCAAGTCGTCCTTTGTGGCTGCGACCACGCGCACATCAACCGGAATGCTCTGATTCGAACCCAGCCGCTCGATACAACGCTCCTGCAGCACGCGCAGCAGCTTGACCTGCACGCCCATCGGCATGCTTTCGAGTTCGTCCAGAAACAGCGTGCCACCGTTGGCGTGTTCGATGCGCCCGATGCGGCGCTTCTGCGCGCCGGTGAAGGCGCCGGGCTCGTGGCCAAACAGTTCGCTGTCGAGCAGGCTGTCGGGCAGGCCGCCGCAATTGAGCGCGACGTAGGGCGCATTGCGGCGGCTCGATTGATCGTGCAGCGCGCGCGCCACCACTTCCTTGCCGGTGCCGGTCTCGCCGCGGATCAACACGTCCACCGGCGAATCGGCGATTTCGGTCACCAACTGGCGCACGCGGGCGATGGCGGGCGCATGACCGACCAGCTTGCCTTCCAGGCCTTCGCTGAGTGTTAGCGCGCGGCGCAGGTTGGCTACTTCCAGGGTCAGGCGGCGCTTGTCGAGCGCACGCCCTACCACCTCGACCAGCTGCTCGGGTGAAAACGGTTTGGGAATGAAGTCGTAGGCACCAGTCCGCATCGCCTGCACCGCCAGGTTCACGTCGCCATGGCCGGTGATCATGATCACGGGCAGGTCCGGGTCAATGTCGTGGGCTTCGGCAATGAGCGAGAGCCCGTCGGCGCCGGGCAGGCGCATGTCTGTCACGATCACCCCATCCATGCCGGGGCTGATATGGGGCAACACCGCCTCGACCGAGTCGAAGGCCCGTACCGACAGGTCGGCCAACTGGAGCGCCTGCACACAGCCCAGCTGAAGGTCCGTATCGTCTTCGACCAGATACACGGTAAGGGAAGGGTTCATCTGGAAGGCTCGTCTATGGTGATGCCAGCGGCGGGCGCCACCGGAACCAGCAGGGTGAAGCAGGCGCCGCCCTCGGGGTGGTTGCGGGCGGTCAATTCGCCCTGGAATTCTGCGACAAGGTCGCGGCAGATGGCCAGGCCCAGCCCCAGCCCCGCCCCACCGGGTTTGGTGGTGTAGAACGGTTCGAACAGCCGGGCCAGGTCGGTCGGGCTCAGGCCCTTGCCGCTGTCGCGCACGCGCAGCACCACCATGGCAACGTGCCCTAAATCCAGCTGCTCTGCTTCAATGGTCAGCGTTTTCTGCGGCGCATCGCGCATGGCATCCAGCGCGTTGCCCACCAGGTTCACGATCACCTGCTCCAGTCGGTTGGCGTCGCACCAGGCCAGCCAGCTGTTGGCCTCGCAGCGGTTGTCCACCCGTACCAGCTCGTGCCGAATTCGGAGCTGAAACAGGAACAGCGCCTGTTCCACCACCCGGCCAACGTCGGTGGTGGCCGGGGCTGCGCCCGACTTGCGCGAAAAGCTCTTGAGCGGGTCGATGATTCGCGCCATCTGCTCGACCAGCCGCGCCACGATGGTCAGGTTCTCCTGCGCGGCAGGGTGGTGGCCACGCCGCATGAATTCAGCGGCGTTGCCAGCCAGGGTGCGGATGCCACCAAGGGGTTGTGTCAGCTCGTGGGTGATGCTTGCGGCCAGCTGTCCCAGCACCGCCATCTTGCCCGCGTGCACCAGCTCGTCCTGCGCCGCCCGCAAAGTCTGTTCGGTCTGTTTCCGTTCCGCCACCTCGCGGCGCAGCTGAAGGTTGGCGTCGGTCAGCTCCTGGGTGCGCAGGTCCACCTGCCGCTCCAGTTCGGTGTTGGCCCGTTCCAGAAGCTGCTTGGCCGCCAGCTTCTGCTTCTCGATGCGTCGGCGCTGGCTCCAGTAGAGCGCCAGCAGTATGAGGAAGGCTGCCGACACTGCACCGCCGACACCGTCGACGAGCGCCTGCTGGCGGACCGCCGCGAGGCTGGAGAAAATCAGCACCCGCCAGTCCATCCCGTCCAGCGAACGACCGAGCACCATAAAGCCCGCGCGGTTGCCACCGGCGCCCAGAACAGCGCGGTTTTGGGCATCGTCACCCGAAACGAAGCCCCGCACTTCTTGCGTTTCTTCGTCGACCGCCAGCCGCACCTCGACCGGAAACAATGGCAAACGCAGCGAGCCATAGGTCCGTGTCAGCTGTAAATCGACACGCCGCTCAGGCGGCAATGGAACCAACGAGGTGTAGCGCCAGCCGGGCTCGGACGAGAGGATCACGATCTGGTTGGCGTCGGCCACCAGCGCAGGCGCGGCCAGCATGGCCCAGGTCTGCTCCAGCGCGTCCAAACCTATCTTCACCGCCGCAACGCCCACCACCCGTGATCCATCGTGGATCGGGTGAGAAGCGAAGTAACCCGCCTGACCACCACTGCCAATGGCGAAGTGTCGGGTCGAACGTCCGGCCAGAGCCTCAAGGTAGTAGGTCCGGTACGACACGTCTTCGCCCAGTCGGCTGTCGTCGGGTTCACTGGTGTTGCTCGACGCAACCACCTCGCCGCGCACATCGAGCACAAAGACCGCCACACTGCCCAGGTGCGCGTTCAACCGCGACAGGTAGTCGTTGGCGGCACGACCGTGAGCTGGATCGGGCGCGCGTAGCAGCGCCAGCACGGAGGGATTGAGCTGGATCGTGGCAGGCACCGGTTCAAGCCGACGCACCCGGGCCTCGACCACCGAAGCGAACAGATCCAATCGGCTGTTGGTGGCGGCTTTGAGGCTGCTTT
>JBIIQD010000088.1:0-7780 GCA_044342265.1 Hydrogenophaga sp.
CGACGCACGGGCCCATCAACGTCATGCCCGATCACCCACACGAGGGCATGTGCTTTGACACCGCGCCCGGTCGCTTTGAGGTCGACATTTCCAACACCAGCGAATACCCGGAAAAAGACGGTATCCGTCCTCTGCCTCAAGTCATCGCTTACGGGCACACGCTGGCCGACCCGCCATACTGGCAAGAAAAGCGAGTCAACCATCCCGGGGTGCCGATGCCCGCCAAGCGGTTCCCGATGATCAGCGTGTACGACGGTCAGCGCATCGGGTACGGCAGGGTGGTGGTGGATTCGACCTGGCACCACTGGATGGGCATGAACATCGATGGCCTGGAAGCGGCAGCCGCTGCTACAGACGCATCCGCAGAAGCGGAGGCGAACTGGGAAAAGATCCGCGCCTACTACGTCAACATTGCAGTCTGGCTGGCAACCGCACACCAGCGCAACTGCATGACCGCCTTTCACATCAGCGCCAGCCACTTCCAGTACGTCGGGTTCGAGGAGTTTGTCGAGGACACATCGCTGCCGGAGCTGGGCCGGGCGCTGAGCAAGCATCTCTACCGCCGAGTGGGCCCGTGCTGGACGCGCAATTGGGTGCTCGACCTGGTGCTGGAAATCGACCCCAAGCTGCACGACATGCTGCGCCGCGAGTATCTGCTGGAGACCCTGCCCCCCAAGGACATCCCAAAGCCTGGGCCAGTGTGCTTGAGCTGCCCTCCCTGGGACATCTTCGAGGCCCACGTGCTGGGTGGAATCGTGCGCAATTCGATCAAGCAGCACCGTCCACAGGTAGAGCAATTCACGGCGCAGAAAGCGCTGGAGTTCCGCTTCAATGAGAAGGAAGACGACGCGCTGCTGCTCGACGGGGTTCGCGCAGGACTGCAGTCTTTTGACCAGACCCTGCAACAGGACATGAAACAGTTGCGACCTATGCTGAGCGCGCTCAAGGCCATTCAACGCTGAAACAGGCGCTGCGAACGGTGCACTCTTCGGGAGTGCACCGCCATCGCGATCGTCGCGATTTGTGTCTTGTCGCCCGTTTCGGCGCGCGCGACGGCGCCGTGGGAGACGAGCAGGGATTCCATCCGGTAGAACTTTCAAAAAACCGACACAAAGCGCGCTGCATGTCAGCCGCTTCACAGGGCCTGCTGCGAACCCTCGTCTTCGCGCCAGGCCGACCCCGCCTTGGCCAGCGCCATCCACACGTGGAACGGCAGCCGCTCCACTGCGCGCCGTGGAGCCTCGCGCACGACCCGAAGTTCGCCCCTTTCCACCAGCATCACACCGCACTCGAGAGGAACCTCCTCCGGCGCGCCAATCGGCCGCCCCTTCGCGTCCTCGCCGAGCACATACCAGCAGGCACTCGCCATGCCCAGATAAGCGGCGCGCTTGGACGGCTTCTTCAGGTCGCCCAGCAAGTCCGAACGCTGCACCTTGATCTCGTGGACCATGGGTTCTAGATAGGCTTCAACCGAGCTGTGGCGAATGGAAAACACGTCGGGGCAGGCCGTGCACCAGCCGTGCGCCTCTGGCGGCACAGGCTCCACCAACTCGGCCCACAGACCTTGCGGCCGGGGCTCTGCAGCAATGACTTCGACCGCTTCCCCCTGCAACAGGGCCACAGGCAACGCCACCCGAAGCGCCAGTCCTCGCCAGGCCAGTCGACCAGACCGGGACATCGCGGTGGCCACCTGCTCGACCAGCGCTTCGTGCGCCGAGCGCGCCGCCTTGTTGCTGGCAAAAACGCGGGCGAGGTGTTGCAGGCCTTGATCGGTCACGCGCAGGCGTTCCCGCCCGTCATCGAGTTGGCGCTCCAGCAAACCCGTGGCCAGCAACTCGACCTCGACCATATCGTGGCAAGGCCAGCCTGCCGAGCGAAGGGTGTCGCGCAGGCGGCGATCGTGCAAACGGCTAAGGGGCGCAGACATGTCAGGGATGTCGTTTATGAAAGACTGACTATATATCCAGTACCATCGCCGTCAACCTGGTTGAACGCCCTTGATCCCGCTGCAACCAACTTGCGCCACACCTGCCGACGCGACTTTCCTGAACGATGAGCCGCTGCTGGTGGCCGTGCGCACGTTGTGCCATTTCACAGCGCGCATGGGCGACCTGGACCTGCGGTTCACGCCCTCGCCCACCGGGACCGAAGGCATCGCTGGGCATCAGACCGTAACCACGCGACGCGGCGCCGGTTACCAGCGCGAGCTGCCGCTGAGTGCGCGCCACGGCCAGCTCACCGTGCAAGGTCGGGCCGATGGCTTTGACGCCAGCGTGGGACGGGTCGAAGAGATCAAGACGCGCCGCGGTGATGCGCCGGTGCCGCCGCATCATCAGGCCCTGCATGTCGCGCAAGCCCGCGTTTACGGCTGGATGCTGTGCGAACAGCTGTCTCTGGACCACATCGAGGTCGCACTGGTGTACTACGACATCGTCAGCGGCCAGGAGACCGTGGTGTCTGAGCGCTGCGAGGCCAGCGGACTGAAGGCGTTTTTCGTCGGGCTGTGTGATCGCTACCTGGCCTGGGCCCTGTCCGAGCAACAGCACCGCCGCGCCCGCGACAGGTCATTGTCAGCGCTGATGTTTCCGTTCGACACGTTCCGCGACGGCCAGCGCTTGCTGGCGGCCGATGTGTACCGGGCGCAACGGCATGGCCGCCACCTGCTGGCGCAGGCGCCGACGGGCATCGGCAAGACGCTCGCCACGCTGTTCGGCAGCTTGCGCGCAGCACCCGAACAACGCACCGATCGCGTCATGTTCCTTACCGCACGCACCACAGGTCGGCAGCTCGCCCTGGACAGCCTGCGCCAGCTTGGCGCGGGGCGCAGCTTGCCGCTGCGGGTGCTTGAGCGGGTCGCGCGAGACAAGGCTTGTGAACACCCTGACAAAGCCTGCCACGGTGACGCATGTCCTCTGGCGCGTGGCTTCTACGACCGCCTGCCGGCCGCGCGCGAGATGGCCGCACGGGCGGGCTGGCTGGACCGCGAAACCCTGCGTGGCATCGCGCTGTCGCATCAGGTCTGTCCCTATTTCCTGGGACAGGAAATGCAGCGTTGGTGCGATGTGCTGGTGGGCGACTACAACCACTGGTTTGATGTTGGCGCGCACTGGCACACGCTGACACAAGACGAGGGTTGGCGGGTGGCCCTGCTGGTGGACGAGGCACACAACCTGATAGAACGCGCTCGCAAGATGTACAGCGCCGCGCTGGACGCCAGCGAATTCCTACGGCTGCGCAGGAGCGCGCCGCTCACCATCCGCCAGGCCATGGACACGCTGCACCGCCGATGGAGCGCACTGGCCCGCGAACTCGAACCCGCCAATGCAGGCACCACCACGTTGTTGCCTGAAGGCGTGCCGGCCGACTGGCTGGTCACGTTGAAGAACACCGCGTCGACAATCACCGAATTGCTCGCGCTGCAAACCGGTCTGCAGGCCGACGCGACGCTGTTGCAATGGGCCTTCGAGGCGTTGCATTTCGTGCGCATCGCGGAACGCTTTGGCGATCACTCCCTTTGTGAAGCGGGTCCATGGGCCTCGCCACCGGGCGGACGCGGGCGGCAACTGCCATCGCTGCGCTTGCGCAATGTGGTACCCGGACCGTGGCTGCAAGAGCGTTGGCAAGGTGCCCACAGCGCGACACTGTTCTCCGCCACGCTGGCGCCAATGGCGCACGTGAGCGCCATGCTGGGCCTGCCTGGCGACACAGCACAGGTCAATCTGCCGTCACCCTTCGCTGCCGATCAGTTGCAGGTGCGCATCGCACCCTGGATCTCCACGCGCTACCAGGACCGCGAACGATCGCTGGACGCGCTGGTGGGCGTGATGTCGGCGCAGTACCACGAGCACCCAGGCAACTACCTCGCGTTTTTCAGCAGTTTCGAGTACCTCGAACGTGCCCTGCAGCGTTTGTCCCAACTCGAGCCAAGCATCCCGGTCTGGTCCCAGATAAGGAACATGGCCGAAGCACAGCGAGACGCCTTCATGGCCCGGTTCGACGCAACCGGACAGGGCATCGGCTTTGCCGTGCTGGGTGGCGCTTTCGGTGAGGGCATTGATCTACCGGGCGAGCGGCTGGTGGGCGCCTTCATCGCCACCCTGGGGATGCCACAGGTCAACGCGGACAACGAGCGCGTGAAGGAACGTTTGCAGCAGCTGACGGGCCACGGCCACGACGACACCTATCTGGTGCCGGGCATCATGAAAGTGGTGCAGGCGGCGGGACGGGTAATCCGCAGGGAGCAGGATCGGGGCGTGGTGTGGTTGCTTGATGACAGGTTTGCTCGCGCTGGTGTGCGCCGACTGCTGCCCGCGTGGTGGCGAGTGACGCTGGCAACCCCGCCGTGAATACTTGCGACTGTTCAATCGTCGCCACCGCGCCCACGGCCGCGTCCCTTGCCCGAATCGCCACTGCCAGACGAGCCACTGCCAGACGAGCCACTGCCAGATGAGCCACTGCCAGACGAGCCACTGCCAGATGAGCCACTGCCAGACGAGCCACTGCCAGATGAGCCACTGCCAGATGAGCCACTGCCAGACGAACCACTGCCAGACGAGCCACTGCCAGACGAGCCACTGCCAGATGAGCCACTGCCAGACGAGCCACTGCTGCCATCGCCGCCGCGCCCACGCCCGCGTCCTTGCCCACCGGAATCGCTGCCTGAACCGCTGTTGCTTGAACCTCTGTTGCCCGAGCCACTGCCGCTGGACTCGGCGCTGTCCCCATCACCGTTGCCTCTACCTCGGCCTCGACCCCGTCCGCTGCTGTCGTCCGCAGCACTGCTCGCTGACGTACCACCGCTGGATGAGCCGCTGGACGCGGCAGAACCCGATGGGATCGAGGTGGTCGGCGTGTTCGCTACAGGCCTGCTCACCGTGGCCGACGGCACAAACTCTCCGCGCTTCCCTTCGTTGCGCAATTCGATGCGCTCCACGGTCAGTCGCCGTTGCGCATCGAACCGGGCCCGCACCTGGACCGACTGGTCCATCCGCAACGAACTCAGGTCGCCCCCAAACACCTGAACCCGCTCATCGAGTCGCAAAGCCTCGTACCCCAACAGAAGTTCGCGGTCGCGCAGTCCGTGCACATAGCCCTGAAGCAGGACTTCTCTGACGCCTTCTAGCGCCTGGCGGGTCGGCTGGAGGCGCCACTCCCGCACCCGAAGTCGAGCACCGTCCCAGTCTCCAGCCACCGCAACTTCCAGTCCGTCGCGCAAGCCGACCGGCAGTGAGGTGACCGTCAACGGTGTTCCGCCCACCGCCAAACCCATGACGCCTGTGGCGACATAGGTGCCGGTGGTGAAAGCCTGGGCGGTCGGGGCGACACGTTGCACCCTCGTCGCCCGAACCTCTCCGCTGGACAGACGCTGCCCGCTGACACGCACCCAGTCGCCCACGGCCAGGCCTTGCAAGTCATCGCGTTCGAGCGCCAGGGCCGACTGTCCCATCACGGCAAAACGGCCCGAGCGCTGGTCAACCACGGTCAGAGGTCCGACGGCGGCGTCCATCACCGAGACACGGCTGGCCCGCAACTGGTCGCCTTTTCCACTGGCCTGCAACACCACCAGTTGACCCACCTCCAACAAAGACAGCGGTTCGGCAGCGCCATTGCGGTCCACTGGCATCGAAGGGTCTACCTCAACCTCGACACCGTTGACACAGATGCTGGCGAAACCCGTCACCACACCGACGATCCCAGTACCACCCAGCCCCCCTTCGCTGGCTGCCAACGCTTGGCCGGTGCCACCCAGACCGTTGCCGCCTCCCTGTGCCACCGTAGGCGCCCCGGTGCCGCCCAACCCCTGGCCGACACCGGCCTGCAAGGGGCGACCCGTGCCACCGATGCCACCGGGATCGGAGCTTCCTGCCCTGGGCGAACCTGTCCCACCCAAACCCGGTGCCATTCGGGCCGGGTTGGTCAGGGAGGCCACGCTGCAAGCGGTAGCCCCTGCCGACATGGGCGCACGGGCGGGCGAGCCGCAGGCGGCCAGTGCCAACGCGGCAGCCAACAAGGCCAGCGGCCGCCACAGGACAAAGCGGTTCATGTCGCGTTCCCTTCCCGGGTCGGCGACCGGGCGGCATCTTCATGGATGCGCTCGGTGAAGAAGTACATCCCGAACGTGAAGCGCTGGTCGGGCGGCGCTGCACCCGTCGCAGCGGCCGCCTGATCTTTTGCCTCGGCCTCCATGGCGGCCTTGTTGATGGCCAGCAACGCCTTCATTCCCAGCGCCTCGGACATCTGGTTCAAGCTGGCCACGGAAGCTGGTGTGAGCGCGTTGTAATGCACGCTGCGCTCCATGAACGGTGGCTCGCCCGCCAGTAGGTTGTGCACGGCCGCGCTGGCATGGTCATGCAGGTTGTGACCGAGGTAGAAGGCCTTCTCATCAGCGCCCAGCGTTGGCACAAAGGCCGCAGTGTTCAGGCAGACCCGGCCTTGCTCGTCAAGGTGCGCCACGCCCAGGTTCAGCCACTCGTCGAGCACGACGCGCGAGCGAATATCGGTGTTCACGCTGCTCACCAGTGCTTCGAACGACAGCTCCCCGCCCTCGCTGGCCAGGCGCGCCAGCGGGCGCGGACTGCCGTCTTCCAACAGGTACTTGGGCTGGCCCATCCAGTGCGCCACCAGTTGTGCGCCGCGCGGCACGACCGAAGTCTCAATCGCTTCGGCACTGTCCAACAGGCTTCGCAAGCGCGCCACATCCTTGCGGTGCACCCCGCTGACCAGGCTGACCCGGCTGTCCGTGGGCGACTTGTTGTCGAGCCGGAAATCCTGCTGCGCCACCTCGACAAACAGACCTTTGAGCAGGTCCGAGAGGTAGGGGTAAGTGATGCCGTGCGCCAGCATCAACTTGATCAGCGGACGCAGCAGTTTGCGCAGCGCCCTCACCAAAGCAGGTGAGGGACCACCCGGGGAGGCGCCACGCAACGCGTAGCTGGTTTCACGGGGGGCAGACATGAGAAGTGCTTGGCTTGTGACGGGTTGGCACGAAGTTTAACACTTTGCGTGGGAAAACTTCACACAAACACTTGACGTGGGAAATATTCCCACACATAATGGACCCATGCGTGTGAAACTTTCCCACGCATCGATTCAATCCTCTACCCCCTTCACCTTCTGGAGAAAATCATGATCGCCTTCAAAAAAACCCCTGTCGCTACTTTGATCACTGTCGTGGCGCTTGTCGTGGCTTCAGGCGCCCTTTTGGCCAAAGACGGCGAGTCTGGTCGTGGCCGAGGCGGCGACTCCTCTTCTGGCAGCAACCGAGGCGGCGACTCCAAAGGTCAGTCGGGAGGCTCATCTGCTTCCGGTTCCGGCGGTGGTTCCTCTGCCTCCGGTGGCAGCTCCAACAGCAGCTCAGGCGATGGCAGCAGCGGTCGTGGCCGGGGTCGTGGAGGAGACAGCAGCGGCGGTTCTTCTTCCGGCGGAAGCAGTTCTTCGTCCGGTGGCAGCAGTTCTTCTTCTGGCGGCTCCAGCTCTGGCGGCGGCGCATCGGCCTCTGGCGGCGGCTCCAGCAGCAACTCAGGAGACAGTGGCCGCGGGCGGGGACGCGGCCGTGGCGGGGACGATGGCAGCAGCTCATCATCCAGCAGCTCCAGCACGTCTTCTTCCAGCAGCTCTACAACGAGCAGCCCCCGCGGTCGCGGGGCTGACGATGGCCCGAATGACCACGCCGACGGTCACATCAGCGGCCGCAACCGGCCCCGTGGCGTCGAGGACAACGGCGTTGTGGATGCGCCCGATGACAGCGATGGTCGAGTGCGCGGACGTGGCACCCTGACCG
>JBIIQD010000087.1:0-7780 GCA_044342265.1 Hydrogenophaga sp.
ATGTCGGTGGCCAAAGGCACGCCCGCACCCATCGTCGCGAAGCTGGAAGCGGCGTTCAAAGAAGTCATGACCTCGCCCGCCATCCGGCAGAAGCTCGAGAGCAATGGCTTCGTGGTGCCGGTGCAGGATTCCAAGCCGTACACCGACTTTGTCGCCAGTGAACTGCAACGCTGGACCCGGGTGATCAAGACCGCCGGCATCAAGCCGCAGTGAGTCCCGCCGGTTGTGCAAGCCACCATGCGCCTGGACCCACGACACTTCTTTGGCGAGATAGGTGGCGAGCCTGTCTCGCTGTTCCGGCTGCGCCATGCCAACGGCATGGAAGTGGCTGTGTGCAACTTGGGCGCCAAGGTGTTGCAAATCCTGGTGCCGGGCCGCGACGGGGCCCTTGGCGACGTGGCCCTGGGCTATGACAGCCTGGCGGCCTTGCAGGCGGGCGTGCCGTCCATGGGCGCTTTTGTCGGTCGCTACGCCGGCCGCATCGGTCAAGCACGCTACACGCTGGACGGTACGGCCTATGCGCTCAAAGCCAATGCAGGCCCGCACAGCATGCACGGCGGCCCCAACGGTTCGCGCCATCGCGTGTTTTCAGCCCACCAGGACACGCCCGATTCGCTCACGTTGCACCTGCGCTTCGAACCCTCGGTGGACGGGCATCCCGGCATCCTTGACCTGACGCTGACCTACCGCCTCACCGACGGCCACACCCTGGTGGTCGAACACGAAGCGGTCGCGGTCTGCAATGCCAGCCCAGCGTCGCCCGCCAGCTTCACGCCTCACATCTTTTTCAATCTTGACGGCCCCGGCGGCCACCTCATCGACGACCACCACTTGCAGGTGTTCGCCGACCGACTGCTCAGCGTCGACGCTGACAACGTGGCCACGGGTGAACGCATGTCACTGGACCGACATGCACTGGACCTGCGAAATGGCCGGCGACTGGGTGACCTGCCCGCCATCGACCACGCTTACGAACTGGGCACCGGCATGAAGCCCACATTCCGTCACCTGGCTTGCGCCCACAGCCCGGTGTCTGGTCGCACCCTTGACGTCTGGTCCACAGAACCCGTGATGCAGGTCTACGCTGGTGGCCCACTGCGCCCCGGCGCCACAACCGACGTGGGCAAACAGGGCGTGGTGCACCGGCCGCGCGCAGGCCTTTGCCTGGAGCCGCAGCAGTACCCGAATGCGGTGAACTGCCCGACACTGCCCCTCAACCGCGTCGCCATCGGTCAGCCCTATTGGGCGCGTACCGAGTTCCGGTTTGGTACACAGTTCTGAACGACTCAGCCGCCCCGCGGCTGCAGCAGCGGCACCCAGTACAGCGCCTTCGCTCCCCGCGCGATCAGCGCCCAAGGCCTGCGCCAGCGCTTCGAGCACAGAGGCGCCAGAGGCCCGTCACTTGCAGGCATTGGTCGCCTCATCGAAAACCAGCTCGCCCGGTCAAGTCAGCGTGGTGCCCGCATGGCTCGTCGGGTACCCACGTCGGCTCTGAGGCCCGGTGCGTCGGCTCAGTCCAGCAGTCTGCGATACGTCCGAAGTATGAAGCTCCTGGAGTCGCCCGCTCCCGCCACCAGATTGGTCGAGTTGTTGTCAAAGGCGGCTGCGCGGCCATCGCGTGACAGCAACATCCCGCCGCTGATCGTCCCGTTGCCCCTGGTGCCGTTGCTCAAGGTGGCGGGGTTCAACCGGGCGCCATTGGTCAGGTCGATGACCGTAGGCACATGTGCTCCGGGGTTGGTGTTCGTGCGCTGCACGTAGGCCACTCTGCGTCCATCGTCAGAAAAACTCAGGTCCGCTCGGAAGCCGTTCACGTTGACGTTGGGAAAGTCGACAGAAAAGCCAGCGGGCAGAACTCTTTCCAGCGCACCCGTGACCAGGTTTTTCGCATATACGCTGGCGGGCCCGATGTTCAGATCGGCCGAGCTGCGAAAGGCGATTCGCTTGCTGTCAGAAAGGAAAGACTGCACGCCAAAGGTAGGACCCCCGGCGGTTGACGCAAAGCCCCTGATGGTGATCTGCTGCCCATTGGCGTCGGTGCTGACCATTTGAACCGTGTTGTTGACCAAGTTCAGCACGAAGACATCGCTGCGGTTGGTATTGCCATCACCCAGTTCAGGGTAGGGTGACCGCGTGGAGAAAGCCAGACTCTTGCCATCTGGCGAGAGCAGCGCGTTGCCGTCGACCTGGCCTTGGCCGCTCGTCAGCCTGACCTGGCTGTCCACGTTGATGAGTTCGCCGGTGACCAGATTGCGCAAGAACATGCGGGTGGGCCCTGTGGCGGTACAGCTGTACAAGAGGCAAGTGAAGGTGGGTTCCACAATGAATGCCGCAGTGCGAGCGTCATCAGAGATCCCCGCAAACCGGAACTTGGTGGCGCCAGGCAAGGTGGTGAGCGGGGGCGTGATTCGGGTTTCAACCCCCGTCAGAGTGTTCTTGGCCATGATGGCCGCTTCCGCGCCATCGATAAAGACGACCGTGGTGGCATCGGGCGTCATGGCAAGACAAGACACCTGCACCGAAGGAGCGCTCGGCGATACGACACGGGTCGAACTGTTGCCGTTGAAGTCCTTGATGAAGAGCTGGGTCGGCTCGAAGTTGCCATTGCGCGTGGAGTTGCGCGTGGCAAAGAGGACTTTGCCGCCATCGGCGGAGATGCCACACACCGCGCCATCCACCGCCTGATTGGCCGTGTTGGTGGAGACCAGTTGCAGATTGGTGTCAGGCAGTGGCGCCGGCGGAGGAGGGTTGCGCGCCCGTTGGGCCAAAGCGTCACCGGAAAATGCACCCGCCATGACAAGGACGAGCGCAGCAGCGGCCAAAGGTGCTGGGTGATGGTGGTTTTTCATGGCGATGAATGGGTTGCCGAGCAGGATTGCTGCGACAAATCCTCCCACCAAGGCCTGGAAGAGTCCTCACGAAATCTTCACCGAATCTTCACGGCACGCCAACAGGCCTGGCTTGAACGACAGGGCACAAGTGCGCGAGGGAATGGGGCCCCGCCAGTCGCAATCGCGCACGGCCATCGACGCCAAGGCATGGCCTCGCATGGCAAGGTCACCTTAGGGAGCGTCAGTGCATGAGCAACCCAACACTTCGGGGCGATGAGTTCAAGGCAGTGGGTGTCGCTGATGGGTCGGCAGCGCCAGTTGATCAGAGCAGACCACCGGCTCAGCGAGCGGCGAGCGGCGAGCTTCGGCATGCGCCGCCCCTCATCAGCCAGGCCCGAACGTCAGCTGCCACCCTCACATGGCATTCCCTGTCACAGACGCACCGCTTGGCTCGGTTTGTGTCCTGTCCGTGCCAGCCTTGGGGTGCGGCCAAGGCGGTAACCGATGCTATATCAGCGGCACCCGGTTGATCGCCATCGCCGCCGCGGCCGTGCGCGTTTCCACGCCCAGCTTGGCATGGATGCGCTCCAGGTGCTTCTTCACCGTCGCCGGGCTGGACCCGAGGATGTCGCCGATGTCGCGGTTGATCTTGCCTTTGACCACCCAGTACAGCACCTCCGCCTCGCGTGCGGTCAGGCCAAAGGCTTGCGCCAGCGCTTCGAGCACAGCGGCGTCCGAAGTCTCTTGCATCACGATCAACCAGTCGCCCGGTTCGCCGTGAGCCTCGTCTTCGTCGCCGATCTGCTGGTGCAGCCGGAAGCTCAGGCGGCGCGGCCCGTGGTCGATGGTCAGGCGCGGCGGCTCGCGCACCGGTTGTCCCGGGGCGGGTGGCACGGCGAATTCGGGCAGCAGGCGCTCCAGCCACTGCAGCACTGGCGCCGGCGTCACCGGCGCCTCGGTGCCGAAGTAGCGCTGCAGCAGGTCGCGCGCCAGCGGTGTCTGCCACATCAGCCGGCCGTCGCGCGCGCGCACGGTGATGGTGGCGTAGCCGAACGCGTCCAGCGCATTGCGCGCCTGGCTGCGTTCCACCGCGCCCTGGCGGGTCTGGCGCGACTGCCGCAGGTGCACGCCCATGCGTGCCATCACCTCGCGCGGTTTGATCGGCTTGGTGACGTAGTCCACGCCGCCCGCTTCCAGCGCAGCAACCAGGTGCTCGGTCTCGGTCAGACCGGTCATGAAAATGATGGGAATGTGCGCGGTGGTCAGGTCGGCCTTGAGTCGGCGCGCAACTTCGAAACCATCGATGCCAGGCATGACAGCGTCCAACAGGATCACATCGGGCAGGGCCTGTCGGGCGCGTCGGATGGCGGCCTCGCCCTCCAGCGCGACCAGCACTGTGTAGCCCGCTTCATCGAGCGCGTCGTGCAACGGCGCGACGTTGTCGGGCACGTCGTCGACGATGAGCACGATGGCACCCGGTTCTCCCGACAGGCGGGTGTCGGGCAAAGGTCGTTCGGGTGTGTGAATCATGGCGTGTGGTCCATGGGGGCAGCACCCTCGCCCAGCTGCAACAGGCGCTGTTCGATGGCCTCGAAGCGAAACTCCCGCGCCAGTGCGCGCAGGCTGTCGGCAAAGGCCGCCTGGTCGGGGTGGTCGGCCACCCAGCCGTCGAGCCAGCGCTGCACGCCCTTGGCATACCCCAGCCGCACCAGCTCCAGCAGTGCCGAAAAATCGTGGTCCGTGACGGGGCTAACGAGCGCTGTCTTCGCCAATGCGGGCGTTGCACTCTGCGTGGACAGCACCCACTGCAGCCCCAACTGCTGTTGCAGCCAGCCCGTCAGGTCGGCCCGCCGCACTGGCTTGACAAAGAAGGCCTGGTCCGCCGGTCGCCCATCGGCCGCTTCGGACTGCAGGCCCTTGTCGAACGCGTTCGCCGACACCACCGCCATCGGTAGCGCCGACCAACCCGCCGCGCGCAGCCGACGCATCGTCTCCCAGCCGTCAATACCTGGCATTGCCAGGTCCATGAAGACAGCATGTGGGGCCTGATCACCCGCCGGGTCGACGCCATCGAGCAGGGCCAGGGTGTCGTGCCCACTGGTCGCGAGCATCACCTCGAAACCCAGCGGCTGCAGCCAGCTCGCGATCAGCTCGCGGTCGCTCTCTTCGTTGTCCACCACCAGCACCCGGCGGCGAGGGCCTTCGTAGCCGGTGATCGGCAAAGCCTCCGTCGCCGGACGCGCCACTGCGCCGTGCAACCCGGGCAGGAACAGTCGCACACTGAACACCGAGCCCTGCCCGGGCGTGCTGCGCACCGTCATCTCGCCGCCCATCAGGTCGGTCAGCATCTTCGCGATCGTCAGGCCCAGGCCGGTGCCCGAACCCGCGCTGGCCGAACTGCCATCGCCGTGTTGCCCCCGCGCGAACGGCTCAAACACCCGCTCCAGCTCCTGCGCGGTCATGCCAGGACCAGTGTCACTGACCTCGAACACCGCCATCTCGCGGGCATGATTGACCGACAACCGCACCTGGCCTTCGCGCGTGAACTTCACCGCATTGCCCAGCAGATTGATCAGGATCTGACGCAGTCGCTTTTCGTCCGCGCGCACCGTCGTCGGCAGCCTGTGGCCCTGCTCGAACACGAAGCGCAGCCCTTTGGCTGCAGCCTGCAGTTCGAACATGCTGGCAACCTCGCTCACCGTGTCGGCAAATGCCATTGGCCCGACCTCCAGCTTGAGCTTGCCGGACTCGATGCGCGCGATGTCCAGCGTGCCTTCGATCAACGACAGCAGGTGCTCGCCGCCGCGGTGGATCACCCGGATCGCCTGCGCGCGGTGCGGCGCAAGTTCGCGGTCTTCCTGCAACAGTTGCGCATAGCCCAGGATGCTGTTGAGCGGCGTGCGCAGCTCGTGGCTGATGGTGCTGATGTAGCGGCTCTTGGCCTGGTTGGCCTGGTCAGCCACTTCGCGGGCTCGCTGCAGCTGCTCATCGGTTCGGCGGTGCGAGTCGATCTCTTCCATCAGCAGGCGCGTCTGCCGGTTCGACTCTTCCTGCGCCACCTCGCGGCTCTTGTGGGCCAGCACCAGCCACCAGGCCACCGTGCCCGCGATCAGCAGCAGCACCGCATAGACCCGCAGGAAGCCCGAGCGCAACGCTGCGTCAAGCAGGCCGACATCGCCGACCACGGCAACGCCTTGGCCCAGGCCCTCCACCTGCTGCCGGTACAGCAACCCGAGCACCGCCGCCAGCACCGGCGCGATCACCAACATCAGCAGCAGGTAATGCGCCAGACCCGCCTGGAGGTAAGGCCAGACCCGCTGCGGCAGCACCGTGCGCAACGCCGACTGCCATTGCACCGACAGCCGCGCGTGCGGCTTGCAGAGATCGCCGCAGCGCGCGTCAAGCGTGCAGCACAGCGAACAGATCGGCCCCTGGTATGCGGGGCAGTGGGCCATGTCGGGGCCTTCGTACTCGCGCTCGCACACGATGCACCGTTGCACCTTCAGCCGCTGATAGGCGCCCTCGTCAGCGCGATTCGCCGCCGGGCCGCCCCAAGGCGAATCAGCCCCCTCGAGGGGCAGCGACCCGCGAAGCGGTGGAGCGTGGGGGTCAACCGGCCTTGCGATGTAGTACTTGCCCTTGGTCGCCCAGGCGATCAGCGGCGACGTGAGCAGCGCTGTCACCATCGCGATCACGGCCGAGAAAGCCTGCGCACCCGCTCCCATCAAGCCCATGTGCGCGGTGATTGACAGCACCGACGCCAATCCCATCGCACCCACGCCCACCGGGTTGATGTCGTACAAATGGGCGCGCTTGAACTCGATGCCTTTGGGGCTCCAGCCCAGCGGCTTGTTGATCACGAGATCCGCGACCACCGCCATGATCCAGGCGATCGCAATGTTGCTGTACAGGCCCAGCACCTCGCCCAGCGCCTGGAACACCTCCATCTCCATCAGCATGAAGGCGATCAGCGTGTTGAACACCACCCAGACCACACGGCCGGGGTGGCTGTGGGTCAGGCGCGAGAAAAAGTTGCTCCACGCCAGCGAGCCGGCGTAGGCGTTGGTGACGTTGATCTTGAGCTGAGAAATCACCACAAACAGCGCCGTGGCCGCCACCGCCCAGCCGTAGTTGGGGAACACGTACTCGTAGGCCGCCAGGTACATCTGGTTGGGGTCGACCGCACGCTCAATGGGCACCATGTGACCGATCGCGAGGTAGGCCAGCAACGCACCGCCCAACATCTTGAGCACCCCCAGAATCACCCAGCCGGGCCCCCCCGCCAAAACACCAGCCCACCAGCGCCAGGCCCGGCCTTTTTCCTGAGCCGGCATGAAGCGCAAATAGTCGGCCTGTTCGCCCATCTGCGTGATCAGCGCGATGCCAACCGTGAGCGCTGCACCAAACATGTGCCAATCAAACGAGGCACCCGCACCATTTTCGCCCCCGTAGTGCACCACTTTAGAGAACACCTCGGGTTCAAACATCCAGACCGCCACAAAAGGCACGACCATCATCACCAGCCACAGTGCCTGGGTCCAGACCTGAAAGCGGCTGATGACCGACACGCCGTAGGTCACGAGTGGAATCACCACCAGCGCACAGATCAGGTAGCCCCAGGCCGGCGGAATGTCCAGCGCCAACTCCAAGGCATAGGCCATCACGGCCGCTTCGAGCGCAAAGAAGATAAAGGTGAAAGACGCGTAGATCAGCGAGGTGATGGTTGAGCCGATGTAGCCGAAACCCGCGCCGCGCGTGAGCAGGTCCATGTCGACTCCGTAACGGGCCGCGTAGACGCTGATCGGCAGGCCGGCCAGGAAGATGATCAAGCCTGTGGCCAGGATGGCAAGCGCTGCGTTGACGAAGCCATACTGCACCAGCAAGGTCGCGCCCACCGCCTCCAGGATCAGGAACGAGGCCGCCCCAAAGGCCGTGTTGGCCACCCGCCA
>JBIIQD010000089.1:0-7716 GCA_044342265.1 Hydrogenophaga sp.
GGTGTGTGGGTGCTGGGCGCCACCGACCTGGCGGTGCAGAACGGCGTGTGGGATCTGCTGCACCGGCTGGGCTACCGCCAGTATTTTCCGGGCGCCGCCTGGGAAATCGTGCCCAGCGCGCCCCGGCTGCAGATCGATGTCGACACCATCGAGCGCCCCAGCTACTTCACCCGCCGCATCTGGTACAGCTACGGCCAGAGCAAGGAGTCGGGCCAGGCCCTGGCCGAATGGTGCCGGCGCAACCGCTGCACGCCCGGCATGCAGCTCAACACCGGCCACGCCTACGGCGGCATCGCGCGGGCGCTGGCCAAGGAACTGGCGCAGCACCCCGAATACCTGCCGCTGATCGGCGGCGAGCGCAAGCAGAGCCGCAACATCAAGTTCGAACTGGGCAACCCCGAACTGCGCGCCCTCATCGCGCGCCACGCGGTCGAACAGGTCCGCAAGACGCCTTCTGTGGACAGCATCTCCATGGACCCCAGCGACGGCGGCGAATGGAGCGAGAGCCCGGAATCGGCCCGGCTCGGCAGCGTCAGCGACCAGGCCCTGACCCTGGCCAACGAGGTGGCCGAAGCGGTGAACCAGACGTTCCCAGGCAAGCTCGTCGGCCTCTACGCCTACAACTACCACTCACCGCCACCCAACATCCGCGTGCATCCCAAGGTCGTGGTCAGCGTGGCCACCGCCTTCATCAAGGGCGACTACACCGTCGACCAGCTCATGGAAGGCTGGTCGCGCCAGGGCGCCACCCTGGGCGTGCGCGAGTACTACAGCGTCAACCCCTGGGACCGCGACCAGCCCGGCGCCGCGCGCGGCAGCAACCTGGCCTACCTGCGCCACACCATCCCGCGCTTCCACGCGCTGGGCGCACGTTACATGTCGGCGGAATCGTCGGACAACTGGGGCCCCAACGGCCTGGGTTACTGGCTGGCCAACCGCATGCTCTGGGACGTCCGCGAGGCCGACCGCATCGAAGCGCACGTCGACGAGTTCCTCGACAAGGCTTTCGGCCCCGCCAAAGGCCCCATGCGCGCCTTCTACGAGCAGCTCGACGGCTCGCGGCCCAAACTGGTGGTGGACGATCAGGTAGGTCGCATGTACCGCGCGCTTGCCGAAGCCCGCCAGCTCGCCGCCAGCCGCCCCGACGTGATGCGTCGGCTGGACGAGCTCACGCTGTATGCGCGCTACTGCACCCTGTACTACCGCTATGCCCGCACCACCGGTGATGCGCGGCAACTGGCGCTGGAGCAGCTGATCAAGCACGCCTGGCGCATGCGCCGGACCATGATGGTCCACACCTGGGCGCTCTACCGCGACATCCCCAAGCGCGACAAGACCATCAAGTACCCCGACAAAGGCGGTTTATACGATCCCGAGCCGGGCAACCCCTGGAAATCAGACACCCCCTTCACCGCCGACGACCTCGCGTCCTTCGTGCGCGAAGGAATTGAAGTCCACCCGCTCATCACCACCGACTTCCAGCCCGTCGCCTACTCGCTGGTCCTCAAACCCGCAGCCCGCTACATGCCGCTGTCCGGCGACACGTCACCGCCGCTGGCCAGCGGCTTCGATGGCCGGGGCATCCAGAACCTGCTCACCTGGACCGAACAGCCCGGCCAGACGGTGGAGATCGCCCTCACCGGTGGCCTGGCCGATGCGCCGAAAGAGCGCAAGAACATCGGCGTCGAACTGATCAAGCTCGGCGGTACCAGCATCGAAGGCGATGTGGACACCGTCGTGGCCACCGACCAGCGCACGCCCGCCGACGGCCAGGAGCACGTGGTCCGCTTGACCACCGGTGAACCCGGCGTGTACCTGGTGCGCATCAACGACGGCGGCGACCGCACCCGCGTGCGCTGGACCGGCACACTGCCGCTGAGCTTCCCGTCGACGCTTGATCAGCCGATCAACCAGACCCACCGTCAGTGGACCGCTTATTTCTATGTCCCCAAAGGCACGCAGCGCATCGGTCTGCATGGTGGCGAACACGGCGAGGTGCTGGACCCGGAAGGCCGCCCTCACTTCTGGTTCAATGGCCGAGAGCGGGGGTTCTATTCGGTTGAAGTGCCCACAGGGCAGGACGGGCGCTTCTGGCAGGTGCGGTACATGCGTGGGCCGCTGCAGCTGTTGACGGTGCCGCCGTACTTTGCAAGAAGCCCGAAGGAGGCGCTCCTGCCCATTGACCTGCTGGAGCAAGTCATTCAACCGATACCGTCAAACCCGGCCAAACAGTGAACAGGCGACCTATTGCTTGCGACCTTCAAACAGGCCCAGCAACATAGGACGCAACACCTCACCCCCCGTAAATGTCAGGTGATTTGAGTCCAGGTACAAAGGCACGCCGTCCTTGTGCCAACGGCAATTCATCTCATCACAAAAATAAATCGCCGGGTCGAGGCGAAAAACGTTCGAAGTAAATCCACTCACTGCATCCCCAAGTATCCGGTCCTCGTTGCTGACGCGCTCTCGGTGTCGGGCCAGACTGAGCCCTGACATATCCAAAGATTGCCCTGCAATCACATTCTTCGCTCGAAGTTGCGGATCGTATGACGGGTCATTCGGCACAGATGACATGACATGAATCCTAAGCCCGGCGTCTCGCATTTTCTGCAGATCGCTGCGCATGGTTTCAGTGGTGAATTTGCTGGTTTCCCAGTATGAAATGGCAACCACATCGGTCACACCTCGCAACTGCGCTTCCGCAATGATTTTGTCCAGTACTGCATTGCTGCAAAAACTCAAAGAACCAAAGCGGCCAATATCACAATTGCGGACCGTCAGGTAGGCCGGCACCCCGACCTTATTTGCCACATCGGCGATCAGTTCTTTAATGACATCCGCATGTGAATCACCCAATATCAAGAACGATTTTTCCGACATCGATTGCGCCATATTCAAAGGGCACATCTCAGCCTTGGGATTCAACAGTACGTACGCTTGGCCGCAACGAAATGCACCCCGCTCTTGGGGCGCAGAAAGCAATGGCCTCAACTCGGCAGGGTAACGAAACAGAAGGCCCTTGCTTTGAATGAACCAGAAGCCCGCAGCAAGCAATACTCCGCATCCCAACAAAAGTGCCTTGACAAAACTTGCGTCCAGAGCCAGCACTTGCTTGCGCCGGATCGGATTTTCAAACCAGTAGTACCCTGCAACCGCAAAGGCAAAAGCTGCGGCGGTTAACGCCACAGCCCACACACCTTCGGCAGCATGCCCGGTACTCAGGTAGAAAATCACCAAAGGTGGCCAGTGCCAAAGATAAAATCCATAGGAGACCTTGCCAACAAACTCAAGCCCAGGAAACTGAAACAATCCTTTGACTGATAGCTGCGGGACGAACAACGCCAAAGCGACTGCCGTTGCACCGCAGGCAAGCAGTGATTGCACCCCCGGGAAACTGTCATCCTCGGTGAAAAAGAAAGCAGAGGCGACCAGAATCAGAATGCAGCCATTTGCAATCCACGCGCGAGCCACCGAGTTGATTGCCATCAATCGGTGCGCGAGAAGGTAGGCCACCACGCCGAAACAAAACTCCCACACGCGGAAGGGCAACAAAAAAAACACCGTCTTCGGAGATCGGGGCTCCAGCAGGAAACCAACCATCAACGAAGACACAATCAACAGGAGCGATATCCAGAGGATGGCCCGCGGGTACTTTCGAAAAACGATGATCAGCAGAGCCCAGAAAAGGTAGAACTGCTCCTCAATAGCAAGGCTCCAGGTGTGCAGCAAGGGTTTGGTCAGTGCACCACTGAAGTAATCCCCTTCCGTCCAGAAAACAAAGTTCTGCACGTAGATCAGTTGAGCAAGCACAGACCGGGCAAATGCCATCATTCGATCTGGCAACACAAACATTGCCGCCATGAGCATGGTCGCAAGGACCATCGCGATCATGGCTGGCGCCAATCGTCTGAATCGAGCCAGATAGAACTGCCGAAAACTCACCCGGCGTTCGATGAGCGCAAACAGGTAAGACCGGCTGATCACAAATCCAGAAATCACGAAAAAGACGTCGACCCCTATGTATCCACCAGGCAAAAGCGCTGGAAATGCGTGATACACAACAACAAACAGAACAGCCAATCCCCTCAGGACATCGATCTCACGAAGGTACCGTTGCTCGGCTTTGTCAGGCACTGGGATTGACACCGAAAAGCCGGTGCGATCAATCACGCTTGTGCTACTTGGAATAGGAAAACTCCTGTCTTTCATTTAGGGTACCTGCTACCGACACGAGACAACACATCGAGATAAAAATTGATCACTTTCTGTTCGTCGAATTCTTCTTCCATCTTTTGTCGACCTGAGAACCCCAGGGAAGCACGCTGCCCCGCAGACATCAAGACCATGCGCTCCATGGCGTCGCCCAGCGAATCCGCACTGCGCACCTCGCACAGGTACCCGTTGACCCCGTCGTCCACTACCTCGCGGCAGCCCACCGCGTCGGTGGTGACCAGCGGTCTTGCCATGGCGGCGGCTTCGAGCAAGGTGCGCGGCGTGCCTTCACGGTAGGAGGGCAGCACCACGCAATCGGACCGGGCGATCTCAGGCCGCACGTCCTCGCTGGTGCCCCAGTACTCCACCACGCCTTCGGCCACCCAGGCGTCCACCTGCTCACGGGAAATCGCGGCGGGATTGCGCACGTCCAGAAAGCCCAGCAGGGCGCAACGGACCCCGGGGTGGCGCTGCTTGAGGCGGCGCGCCGCCTCGACGTATTCGCCCACGCCCTTGTCCCACAGCATGCGGGCGATCAGCAGGAAGCACATCTCGCCGCCCGCCCGGCCGTTGTCCGGCGCGGGCGAGAACCGGGCCAGGTCGATGCCGGAACCCGGCAGCAGGCTGGTGACCGAGCGACTCACCATCCCGCCTTCGATGAACAGTCGTTGGTCGTCGGGGTTCTGGAAGAACACATGGGCCGAGCGCTTCAGGGCCAGTCGGTAGAGGCGGCGCACGACGCTGGTGACCAGGCTCTGGCTGATGAAGACCGCTCCCAGCCCCGCGATGTTGTTGACCACCGGGATGCCCAGCGAATGCGCCGCCAGCGAGCCATACACATTGGGCTTGACGGTGTAGCCCAGGTACACGTCCGGTCGCTCGGCTTTGAACAGTTGCCGGAAACGCCACCACAGCCACAGGTCGCGCAGCGGGTTGGTGCCGCCGTTGTCCATGGGCAGTTCCACATAACGGGCGCCCAGCGCCGCCAGCCGGACGGCATGCGCATCGCGCGGCGCCACGGCCACCACCTCATAACCCTGTTCCACCAGCGCCCGGATCAGACCGGCCCGGAAGTTCACCAGGTTCCAGGCCGTGTTCAGAGCAATCAGGACACGCGGCCTAGAAGAGGAAGGACTCATACGGAACGTAGCAGATCGACGAGTGCCGCGACAACGTGAACCAGCCCAGCATGTAGGTGAGCAGTACGCCGGCCGGCAGCACCATGAACTTGCGCGAAAGCGTATGGGCTTTCGGCAGCACCATGACCGCACAGACAAAAATGAGCAGGGTGCCGGGTAGCACGTAGAAAGTCATCCGGTGCAGCGCCACCGTGGAAAGCAGGCCGATGGGCGCGAGTGCGAAGGTCATCAGTGAAACAACCCGGAGCAATGGATAAAGCCTGGGCAGCAGTCGCCGCACCCGCTTGATCTGCAGCTCGAACAGGACGCAGGGCAGCACGGCCAGGACATAGCGCAACACCGCGCCACCCGAGGAGTTCTCGCCGTAGATCTGCTCGACGTAGCGATCGGAGTAAACGTCGGCGCGCTCACCCAGCAGGAAGTAGGCCGCCGGGCCCAGCACGGCCAGGGAGGCCGCCGCCATGGTCCAGCTGAACTTGCGCCCGGCCATGAAAGCCAGCGGCAGGAACAGGTAGGCCGACTGGTGGAACTGGGCCGCCAGCAGGATCCACAGGCCTGCGTTGATGCGGCGCACCGCCACGAAGCTGATCATCGCCTGCATCAAGAAGGCCACCGCCAGCGCCTGCCGCAGCCCCGACATGCCCAGCTGCAGGATGACGACGGGGAACATGATTGACAGGAGCAGCATGGGCGCCGGCGCGATGCGCACAAAGCGGATCAGGCAGACCACGAAGATCAGCGACCCGAACACGTTGAGCCACATGTAGTCCAGGCCCAGCTGGTGGACCAGCAGGTTGAGCCAGTGAAAGCCCGGCTCTTCCTTGGTCACATACGCCATGTAGCTCGGATCACCGTATGTGTAAAGAAACCGCGCCTCATAGGCCCGGAAGTCGCAGCCGGTGTCGTAGCGCGTGCCCATGAACACCAGCAGGAACACGCCGAACACCGCTAAAGCGAAGTCCTGATGGATGCGGCTGCGGGCAAACAGCCCCGCAAACACCATGGCCAGAAAAATGCTCAGGTACAGCAGCATGCAGACCTCAGCGGGACAGGGCAGGTGAAGAGGCAGCCTTGGCGCATTCGGCCATTGTCTGGCTGCGCATGCCCAGCCCGTCGGCCAGCTGGCGGTAGGCGCCAAGGATCTCGCCCAGACGGGCCAGCTGCACCTCTGTGTGGCGACCGAAGTTGTGCGGGTGGCACCACAGGTGGTAGACCTCGCCCGCCCGGGCGGCGGTGGTCATCTCGTTGACGATGCGCCGCACATGCAGGTCGTTGAGCCGGCCCATGCGGGGCGAGTAGGGGCGGAAGAACCGCGAGGCCTTCACGTCGGTGCCTGCGCCCTGCCGCGAGGGCGTCCGGTAAGAGTGGCGGCCTGTCAGTGGAAAGCAGGCATCCAGCAGGCGCAGCCCACGCACGATCGGGCTGTTGTCTTCCTGTGAGCGGGCCCGGTAGGCATAACTCTCCGGGTTGCCCCGGAACACGCTGATGCCATGTCGGGCGCAAGCTTGCACGTGCTCGTCGGTCATCTGGTTGCGCGGGAACACGATGCTGGTCGGCCGCACGCCCGCCGTGCCCATGATGCCAATGGCCGCCTGCAGGTCAGACTCGAACGCCTCGACCGACTGGCCTTCTTCCAGGCAGTAGTAGTGCGAGTAGGTGTGGGTGGCCAGTTCCTGCCCGTCGGCCTGCAGCACCTGGTCCACCAGCGAGCGCCCGTAGTGCCAGGGGTCGGACGTTTCGTCGGCCCCGATGTCCGAGCGGATCGCGTCGTAGGGTGACAGCGCGGCGTGCCGGTAGGAAGGCAGCAGCGAGGGGCTGTATTCCAGCATCTCCTGGCGGTTGCGCGCGAACAGCAGACCGACCGTGGCCCAGGTGGCGCGCACTCCGTGGCTGCGGAACAGGGCCAGCAGTGCGGGCAGGGCCTTGCGCACGCCCAGCACCGCATCGCCGTAGTCGGCCGTCGTGCGGTGATCACGCACGCCCCACATCAGCTCGAAGTCCAGGGAAATCACCAGGCGACCATTCATGACTGCCCCCTGTGCAGGCCGGCCTTTCGGCCCAGGCGCGCCAGTGCCTTGCGCACGAAGTGCCACCACTCCGCCAGCATCGGCAGCGGGTCGTCCGCCGCAAACACCGCGTTGACACGGCGACGGACGCCGCCGGCCACGCTGATGTCGGGCGCGGGCAGCACAAACCCCTTGCGGAAACGGTAAAAAAGGGCCGAGTACATATCCTTGAGTGCATAACGCCAGACAACACCGTCGGTCTGGGCTTCTTCCGGCAGCGATTGTCCCGTACCGGCCAGGTCATGGTAGGCCGCCAGGGTCAGCCGCTGCCCGGCGCCGGTGGCCAGCGCGAACCACAG
>JBIIQD010000188.1:0-5556 GCA_044342265.1 Hydrogenophaga sp.
CTCAACGCTCAGTCGGCCTTGGCGAATGCGCGGCGCTTGCGCGTGACGGCACAGATCGACCAGCTCAACGCTCGCACTCAGCTTGGCGTGGCCGCAGGCCGCGCAGGGCGCTGATGCTCCCTTAGCGGCAAGTTTGCCAAGAAAAAAGGCACCGACGGTGCCTTTTTTTACTTCATCTTCCGTGAGGCCAGATCAGGGCTCGTTTGGCGGCTCTGTCGGACCACAACCAGGCTTCGGATTGCAATTCGGCTTCGGACTGCATGCTGGCTTAGGACTGCATGCTGGCTTCGGCTCACACTTGGGCTTGGGCTGGCTCTTCGGTTGCGGCTTGCACCGCCAGAACCAGCCACCGGCGACGTCGCCCATTTCTTCATTGCTCAATACGCGCATTTTTGAACTCCTTCAAAGTAGTTAAGTCACCAACTCACTCACCAACGTTACGGCGGAAGTATACATATAGGAGTAAAAAAAGGAAACACTTTGATACAAACCGTTCGTCGGATGATCACCCCAGGACGAATCGGCGCCAAAAAACCCGCTCAGCTTTTGCGCGAGTGCTTATGGCGAAGTGAACTTCGCTAACCGTCACACCAGCGGTATACCCGTCTTGCTCTGGATGAACTCGCGAGTCACGCCATCGGCCAGTTCCACCAGCTTCAAGCCTTCAGAGGTCACGTCCATCACGCCCAGATCGGTGATGATGCGGTCCACCACCGCCTTGCCCGTCAGCGGCAAGGTGCACTTGGGCAGGATCTTGAGGTCTTCGGTGCCGTCCTTCTTTTTGGCCACGTGCTCCATGAGCACGATCACGCGCGGCACGCCAGCCACCAGGTCCATGGCGCCGCCCATGCCTTTGACCATCTTCCCGGGGATCATCCAGTTGGCCAGGTCGCCCTCGGCCGTCACCTGCATGGCACCCAGGATGGACAGGTTGATCTTGCCGCCACGGATCATGGCGAAGCTGTCGTGGCTGCCAAAAATGGCCGAGCCCTTGATGGTCGTCACCGTCTGCTTGCCGGCGTTGATCAGGTCCGCGTCCACCTCGTCTTCGTACGGGAACGGGCCGATGCCCAGCATGCCGTTCTCGCTCTGCAGCCACACCTCGACATGGTCGGGCACGTGGTTGGCCACCAGCGTCGGGATGCCGATACCGAGGTTCACATAGAAACCGTCCTGCAGTTCCTGGGCCGCGCGCGCGGCCATCTGGTCTTGGGTCCAAGGCATGTCGTGCTCCTTACTTGCGGTCGCGGGTGGTGCGCTTCTCGATGCGCTTTTCCGGGGTGGGGTTGTGCACGATGCGGTGCACATAGATGCCCGGCAGGTGCACGTCGTCGGGCGCGATCTCGCCGGTGGCGACGATGCGCTCGACCTCGACGATGCAGATCTTGCCGGCCATGGCGGCGGCCGGGTTGAAGTTGCGCGCCGTCAAATTGAAGCGCAGATTGCCCGAGCGGTCCGCAATGTCGGCCTTGACCAGCGCCACGTCAGGGAACAGCGCGTGTTCCATCACATAGGTCTCGCCGCCGAACTCGCGCAGTTCCTTGCCTTCGGCCACCAGCGTGCCGACGCCGGTCTTGGTGAAAAAGGCCGGGATGCCGGCGCCACCGGCGCGCAGTTTCTCGGCCAGCGTGCCTTGCGGCGTGAAGTCCAGTTCGAGCTCGCCAGCCAGGTACTGGCGCTCGAACTCCTTGTTCTCGCCCACGTAGGACGAGATCATTTTCTTGATCTGGCGCGTCTGCAGCAGTTTGCCCAGACCGAAGTCGTCGACGCCGGCGTTGTTGGAAATGGCGGTGAGGTTCTTGACGCCCGAATCGCGCAGGGCGTCGATCAGGGCCTCGGGGATGCCGCAGAGGCCAAAGCCTCCCACAGCGATGAGCTGGCCATCGGCCACCACACCCTTCAGGGCTTCGGCGGCGCTGGGATAGATCTTGTTCACGTGAAAGAACTCCAGTGGTTGAACAACGGGGATGGTTGAAAGATACTACGTATCCACATACGTAGTTCGACCTAATGGCTAACCCGAATACAGCCCACCAGGGCATCGACTACCCGCTGGCGTTCGAGATGGCGCCGGTCGGCCTGGCGTTGTCGCGCCAGCGCACCATGGTGGACTGCAACCAGGCCCTGTGCGAGATGTTCGGCGCCACGCGCGATCAACTGGTGGGCCAGAGCTTCCGCATTCTCTATCCCAGCGCCGACGAGTTTGAGCGCACCGGCGCACGCATCGTGCCCATCCTCGGGCGAGGCGGCACCTACGCCGACGAACGCATCATGCAGCGGGTCGACGGCCGCTTCAAGGGCGAGACCTTCTGGTGCCATGTGACCGGACGCGCGCTCGACCCGAGCGACCCACATGCGGCCGGCGTCTGGAGCTTTGAAGACCTGAGCGCGCGCCGCGCGGTGGGCGCCGCGCTCACACCGCGCGAGCGCGAGGTCGCGGCGTTCCTAATGGAGGGCCTCACCAGCAAAGAGATTGGCCGGCAGCTGGGCATCAGCCACCGCACGGTGGAGATCCACCGTGCGCGCCTGATGCGCAAGTACCGGGCGCACAGCACGCCGGATCTGGTGCACCGCTTGCTCGCAGGCTGACCCGCTGCTCCGCCCGCTCAGCCCGGGTCGCTCGTCACCACCTCGGCCGCGGTGCGGAAAGCCTCGACCGATGTGGGAATGCCACAGTACACAGCGGCGTGCAGAAGGACTTCCTGGATCTCTTCCACCGTCGCGCCGTTGTTCAACGCGCCGCGCACATGGCCCTTGAGTTCGTGCTGCTTGCCCAGCGCAGTCAGCATGGCCACGGTGACGAGGCTGCGGGTCTTGCGGTCCAGGCCGGGGCGCTGCCACACATCGCCCCAGGCAGCGCGGGAAATGTGGTCCTGGATGGGCTGGGTGAACGGTGTGGTGCCCGCGAGGGCGCGATCCACAAAGGCGTCGCCCATCACTTCGCGGCGGGTGGCCAGGCCACGCTGGTATTGCTCGTCTTGCATGTCAGGTTCCCGAAGGTGTCAGGGTGGGTTCGGCCGATGAGGATAAGCTGTGCCGTCGCACATTGCCAGACCGGAGACGCCCATGAGTGATCGCTACCCCTTGCCAGACTTGAACACCCTGCCCGAGGACCTCAAGGCCAAGATTTTGGAGGTGCAGGACAAAGCCGGCTTCGTGCCGAACGTGTTCCTGGCCCTGGCGCGCCGGCCCGCCGAATGGCGGGCGTTCTTCGCTTATCACGATGCGCTCATGACGCCGGAGGTCGTGGGCCGCACATCGGGCCTGACCAAGGGCGACCGGGAAATGATCGTGACCGCCACCAGCGCGGCCAACCAATGCCTCTATTGCGTGGTGGCGCACGGTGCGATCCTGCGCATCTACGAGAAAAAGCCCCTGGTGGCCGACCAGGTGGCGGTGAACCACCGCAAAGCGGACATCGCGCCGCGCCAGCGTGCGATGCTGGACTTTGCGATGAAGGTCTGCCTGGCCTCGCATGAGATCGACGACGCCGACTTCGCCGTGCTGCACCAACATGGTTTCAGCGACGAAGACGCCTGGGACATCGCGGCCATCACCGCCTTCTTCGGGCTGTCCAACCGCATGGCCAGCTTCAGCGGCATGATGCCCAACCCGGAGTTCTACCTGATGGGGCGGGTGCCGAAACAGCAGAAGTAGACGGCGGTTCCAGGCGAATCTCTGGCTCCCAGCCCGCACGAACCCTCGGTTCTTCTTTACAACCACCCCCATGCACCCGCCTGGATACCTGCCACTCGCTGAGCGTCCCGAAGAATCGGCAGAGCGCTGGCTGGTCAACACGCCGCTGCTCGACATCGAGCACCCCAAGATCCGTCTGCTGGCGCTTCGCCTGACCCAGCTGCAACAGGGCGACAGCAACAAAGCACTGGCCTGCTACCGGTATGTGCACGAGCTGCCGTTCGCCTGCCTGCCCGACGGCAACAGCGTGTCGGCCTTGACCGTCCTGCGGCGCGGCAAGGGTGACTGCCACACCAAGTCCACCTTGCTCGTGGCGATGCTGCGCGCCATCGAGATTCCAGCCCGCCTGCGTTTCCTCACGCTGCGGGCCGACTTCCTGCGCGGCGTGATCGATCTGGGTGAGCTGCCGATCGAGCACTGCTGCGTCGAGGTGCTGCTGGATGGTCGCTGGGCGGCCATCGACAGCCACGTGATGGATCCGCTGCTGACGCGTGCTGCCCTGGTCCAGCTCGAGAACGAAGGACGCGACCTGGGCTATGGCATGCACCGCCGGGGCGCGACCGATTGGGATGGTGAGCACCAGGCCTTCAGTCCCATCGTGGCCGACGATCCCGCCAGTCTGCCGTTGCACGACTGGGGGCCGTTCGACGACCCCTACCAGTTTTACAGCGCGATCCCCGCCTCACGCGACTGGCTCGGTCTTCGTGGACGCCTGACCTGGATGGTGGGCGCCCGCCTGGTCAACCGGCGGGTGAAAGCCCTGCGGGAAACCGCGTTGACCGATTTGCAGAAGATTGCAGCGCTGGCCGCGCAAAACCCGCCCTGACTTTTCTCAGGCAAACAACTCGCGCATGCGCGGCGGCAGCGGTGCCGATTTCTGCTGCGGAAAATTCACCCAGACCGTCGTCGCGCCACCGGATGCGTACAAGGTGTCGGGATCGTCCACACGCGTGAGCGTGCACCAGCTTTCAAAACTGCTGCGGCCCGGATCGCTCACGAACAGCGTGGCCAGCACCTCGCCCGGAAACTCCAGCTGCTTGTGGAAGTTGCAAAACGCATTGACGATCACCGGGCCCTCCCCGCGTGGATCGGGCTCGCAGCCGATCGATCGCATCCACTCGATGCGAACGATCTCCAGGTAGCGGAAATACACCGTGTTGTTGACATGACCCATCGCATCCATGTCACCCCAGCGGATGGGCATGGTCATGGTGAAGACGGCCTTCTTGAGAGCGGGGAGTTCGAGTTTCATTGGTGGGCGCGAATGGAAGCCAGGATGCCCGCCACGAACAGCACACAGGCCAGCAGCTGCAGCGGCGCGGGCCAATGACCATTCCAGGCGAAGGCGTACAAGAGAGCAAACACGGTTTCGCTGACGATCAGCTGGCCCGCCAGGCTGGTGCTCAGGCGGCGGCTCGCCACGTTCCAGAGCACCGAAGCGACCCAGGCTGCACCGATGCCGGTGAACGCACAGACCAGCACGAACCGGCCGAAGTCTGGCCGCTCGGCCAGCACGCGCACATCGCTGCCGGCCACCGCCCACAACGCCAGCGAGCCGATACCGGCCGCCACGCCCAGCCAGTTGGCCCAGAGGGTGGAGTCGACCTCCGGATGCCGACGCATCCAGCGCGCGTTGAGCAGGCCGAACGCAGTCCACGACACCATGGCCAGCACAGCCCATCCCAGACCCTCCCACAGCCGATTCCCATCTTCACCGGCGCCCGCATGCGATTGCGCCAGCATCAGCGCCAGACCCGCAGCGGTCAGCACCAGTCCAGGCAACAGCGTCATCCACCGCAGATGCTGCGGCTTGCCCAGCAACATGAGCCACAACGGAATGGTGCCGATCACCAGCGCAGG
>JBIIQD010000090.1:0-7553 GCA_044342265.1 Hydrogenophaga sp.
GGTGCCGTTGCCCAATCGCAGCGGCGGGTAGCCCTCTTGCCCCAGACAGTCCACGGGGCAACCGAGTTGCCGAAGCGCGTTGACCAGGTCGCCGATAGGGCGCTCGTGCATGCGGGCATTGCCGCTGAGTTGGAAGCTCCCACCTTGCCTGGTGGCCAACAGCGCCAGCGCAGCAGTCAAGGGACGCATGGCCGTGCCAGCATTGCCCAGAAAGAGGTTGGCCTGCCGGGTTTCGAGCTGCCCCCCCAGGCCTCGCACCCGCACCACACCGTCGGGCTGGTGTTCGATGCGGCAGCCCAGCTGTGACAGTGCCGCGAGCATGACGCGTGTGTCGTCCGAATCCAGCAGGTCCGCGATGTCGGTATGTCCCTCGCTCAGGGCCGCCAGCAACAGCACTCGGTTGGAAATGCTCTTGGAGCCGGGCAGAACAGCGTTGCCCCCTGCGCTCGAGAGTGGGGGAATGTCCAGATAGGCAATGTCGTACATGCGCAGGAAAACGGGATCAGCTCTGGGATTTGGGCGCGCCCATGCGCCACCGAGAACGGGCCCGGCTGGCTTTTTCGATCAACGCCTCAAGGGCGTCAGGATTGCTGGCGGAAATGGCCGACTCGAAGGCATGCAGCGCACGCTGGAACTGGCGCGATTGCGCAATCAGTTCCTCGCGGTTGGACACCAGAATGTCGCGCCAGACGCTGGGATCGCTCGCAGCAATGCGGCTGAAGTCGCGAAAGCCCGGGCCAGCCAGCGACAGGAACTGCTTGCCCTGCTCCTGATCGGAGATCGCATTCATCAGCGCAAAAGCAATCATGTGGGGCAGGTGGCTAACGGCCGCGTAGGCCGCATCGTGGGCCTCAGGCGACATGCGATGTACCTGGCAGCCCAAAGCGGTCCACAGCTGGGCAGCCTTTTCCAGCTGAGGCGCGAAGGTTCGCTCAATGGGCGTCAGAATGACCTGGCGCCCGAGGTACAGATCGGCGTCAGCATTGTCCACGCCCGCCAGTTCTTTGCCCGTGATCGGATGGGCTGGCACAAACACACCGACCTGGTCCTTGAGCACACGCCGTGCAGCGTCGATCACCTCGCGCTTGGTGGAGCCCACGTCCATCACCAGTGTGTCTTTGGTCAGCAAGTGACGGATCGCCTTGAAGGTGGATTCCGTGGCCGAGACAGGCACGGCCACCAGCACCAAATCAGCGCCAGACACCGCCAGCAGTGCTGAAGGTGCCTCGATGTCGATCACGCCCAACTGGCGAGCGCGCTCGGTGGTCGACGGCGACTTGCTATACCCCACCACGCGCTTGACAAGGCCCGCTCTTTTGAGCGCCAGGGCGAACGAGCCGCCCATCAGGCCACAGCCAATAAGCCCCAGTTGCTCGAATTTCAGGGATTCATTGGCCATGTCAGTCGCTGACCGGGTACGCGCCCAGCACTTTGTAGAAGGCACACAGGCCTTGAAGTTCGTTGAGCGCCGCCGCCACGTTAGTCTGCGACGGGTGGCCGGCGATGTCGATGTAGAAGTAGTACTCCCACTGTCCAGATTTGGCGGGCCTTGATTCGAACCGGGTCATGGACACCCCATTGTTCTTGAGCGGCACCAACAGGTCGTGCACCGCCCCAGGTCGGTTCGGAACCGACACCACCAGGCTGGTGCAGTCCCGTCCAGAGGCGGGCGGCATGGCCAAGGTCTGCGGCAGGCTGATGACGGCAAAACGGGTGCGGTTGTAGGCCTCGTCCTGGATCGCGTGGGCGACGATGTGCAGGCCGAACTGGGCGGCCGCACGTTCACTGGCCAGCCCCGCCCAGGCCGGCTGGGTGGCCGCCAGGCGGGCGCCCTCGGCGTTGCTGGAGACCGCGCGCCGCTCTGCATTGGGCAGGTGCTGCGCGAGCCAGCCCTGGCACTGGGCCAGCGCCTGGGGATGCGCCATCACCACCTCGATACCGTCCAGGTGATTGACTTGGCGCAGCAAGTTGTGACGCACCAGCAGACTGACCTCGCCCACGACGTGCACCGGCGAGCGCAGGAACAGGTCTAGCGAGCGGGCCACCACGCCTTCCGTAGAGTTCTCCATTCCAACGACGCCATACTGTGCAGTACCTGCAGCGGTGGCGTGGAACACCTCATCGAAATTGGCGCAATAGATCAGGTTGGCGGCGCTGCCAAAGAACTCAATCGCCGCTTGTTCGCAGAAGGTGCCCTGCGGACCCAGCACGGCCACGCGCTGTGGCGCTTCCAACGCAAGGCAGGCCGACATGATCTCGCGCCAGATGGAGGCCACATGCTGATTTTGCAGCGGCCCCTGGTTGGCGTTCTGGATCTTGTCGATGACCTGGGCGACCCTGTCCGGGCGGAAGAACGGCGAGCCTTCGGCGCGTTTGATGTCGCCGACCTGTTCGGCAACTTTCGCACGCTGGTTCAACAGCGACAGCAGTTGCTGATCGATGGCGTCGATTTGCAACCGCAAGGGCGTCAAGGCCTGTGACTGTACAGGCTGCGTGGTGTCGCTCATTCCCCCACACCCGCGGCGCCGTCGCTGCCTTCGGACCCGTCAGGCACATTGCCATCGCCAGCGGCATCCATGTTCGCGTCATTCTCAACAATGCGCTGCAGTCCCGACAACTCCGCCCCATCGTCCAGCGCGATCAACGTCACGCCCTGGGTGGCGCGGCCCATTTCACGGATCTCGCTCACGCGGGTGCGCACCAGCACGCCCTTGTCAGTGATCAGCATGATCTCGTCGTCGCTATGCACCAGCGTCGCCGCAACCACCTTGCCGTTGCGCTCACTTTGCTGGATCGCGATCATGCCCTTGGTGCCACGGCCGTGGCGGGTGTATTCGCCAATTGGCGTGCGCTTGCCGTAGCCGTTGATGGTGGCGCACAACACGCTGGTCCGTGTGGTTTCCGTCTCGTTCGCGGTTTGCTGTTCGTCGGGTGCCACCAGCATGGCGATCACGCTCTGGCCCTCTTCGATGGTCATGCCCCGCACGCCGCGCGCATTGCGACCCAGCGGTCGCACGTCATTTTCATCAAAGCGAACCGCTTTTCCACCATCACTGAACAACATCACATCGTGCTGTCCGTCGGTGAGGGCGGCGCCGATCAAGAAGTCGCCTTCATCGAGGTTGACCGCGATGATGCCGCCCTTGCGTGGGTTGTTGAACTCATCCAGCGAGGTCTTCTTCACAGTACCCATGCTGGTCGCCATAAAGACGAAGCGATCCGCAGGAAAGCTGCGGGCCTCACCCGTGAGAGGCAGCACTACGTTGATCTTCTCGCCTTCCTGCAGCGGGAACATGTTGACGATGGGACGGCCGCGCGAACCGCGCGAACCGGCGGGAACCTCCCAGACCTTGAGCCAGTACAGGCGGCCGCGGTTGGAGAAGCACAGGATGTAGTCGTGCGTGTTGGCAATGAAGAGTTGGTCGATCCAGTCGTCTTCTTTGGTCGCAGTGGCCTGCTTGCCACGCCCGCCGCGTTTTTGAGCCCGGTACTCGGACAAAGGTTGGCTCTTGATGTAACCGCTGTGAGACAGCGTGACGACCATGTCGGTGGGCGTGATCAGGTCTTCGGTGCTGAGGTCCTGAGCGCTATGTTCGATCTCGCTGCGGCGCGCGCCCAGCTTGGTCTGGCCAAACTCCGTCCGCACAGCGACCAGCTCTTCACTGATGATGGTCGAGACGCGTTCTGGTTTGGCCAGGATGTCCAGCAAGTCATCGATGACCGCCATCACATCCTTGTACTCGGCCACGATCTTGTCTTGTTCCAGGCCGGTCAATCGCTGCAGACGCATCTGCAAAATCTCCTGGGCCTGCGTTTCAGATAGACGGTACAAGCCGTCGGGCTGCATGCCAAATTCACGCTCCAGCCCTTCAGGGCGATAGTCGTCTGCGCTGACAGTGCCGCCATCTTGTTTCGCACGGGTCAACATCTCTCGCACCAACTGGCTGTCCCAGCTGCGGGTCATCAGCTCTGCCTTGGCCACTGGCGGCGTGGGGCTCTCCCGGATGATCTTGATGAAGTCGTCAATGTTGGCCAGTGCGACGGCAAGGCCTTCAAGCACATGGCCGCGCTCGCGCGCCTTGCGCAACTCGAACACCGTGCGGCGCGTGACCACCTCGCGACGATGCTCCAGGAACACCGTGACCAGATCTTTCAGGTTGCACAGCTTGGGCTGACCGTCAATCAGCGCCACCATGTTGATGCCGAAGGTGTCCTGCAGCTGCGTCTGCTTGTACAGGTTGTTCAGCACCACCTCGGGCACTTCGCCGCGTTTGAGCTCGATTACCAGGCGCATGCCCGACTTGTCGGACTCGTCCTGGATGTGGCTGATGCCTTCGATCTTCTTCTCGTGCACCAACTCGGCGATCCGCTCTTGCAGCGTCTTCTTGTTCACCTGGTAAGGCAACTCGTCCACGATGATGGACTGACGCTGACCTTTGTCGATGTCTTCGAAATGCACCTTGGCCCGCATGACCACTCGGCCGCGGCCGGTGCGGTAGCCGTCTTTGACGCCGTTGATGCCGTAAATGATGCCGCCCGTGGGGAAGTCTGGAGCGGGGACAATCTCCATCAGTTCATCAATGGAGCAGTCCGGGTTCTTGAGCGAATGCAAACACGCGTCCACCACTTCATTGAGGTTGTGGGGCGGGATGTTGGTGGCCATGCCCACTGCGATACCGCCGGATCCGTTGACCAACAAGTTGGGGAACCGTGCAGGCAGCACCAAGGGCTCTTTTTCGGAGCCGTCGTAGTTGGGGCCGAAGTCCACCGTTTCTTTGTCGATGTCCGCGAGCATCTCGTGCGCGATCTTGGACATACGGATTTCGGTGTAACGCATGGCTGCGGCGTTGTCGCCGTCGACCGAACCGAAGTTGCCTTGGCCGTCCACCAGCATGTGACGCAATGAAAAGTCCTGCGCCATTCGAACGATGGTGTCGTACACCGCGCTGTCCCCATGGGGGTGGTACTTGCCGATCACGTCGCCCACGATGCGCGCCGATTTTTTGTACGGCCGGTTCCAGTCGTTGTTCAGCTCATGCATGGCAAACAGCACGCGGCGGTGCACCGGCTTGAGACCGTCCCGCGCATCTGGCAAGGCGCGTCCCACGATCACGCTCATCGCGTAGTCGAGGTAGCTACGGCGCATTTCCTCTTCTAGGCTGATGGGCAGGGTTTCTTTGGCGAACTGAGTCATGAGCTTTGAGAGAGGTCGGTAAGCGACTGGAAAAACCCGCCAATTTTAGTGGACGGGGAAAGCGCTGACGGGTCCGACATAGTGTTGCGCATGGACAACGAAGCGTAAACTCAAGTTTCATTTTCTGTCCCGTGCCCGTCCTGGGGAATTTGTATCCTTGTGGCACAATGATCTGAGCGCTTAAGGTGGTGGTCACCTTGATCGCGCTCATTTCGATATCAGCCGTTTGCGGCTCACTCCAAGAGGAAAACCATGAAAAAACTGAATTCAGTGGCAATGTTGTTTGCAACTGCCGCCATGGCAACGGCCGCTTTCGCTGCACCCTCGAGCGGCACGGCGACGAACGACAACTGGCGCAGCGGCCATGGCAACCTCCAGTGGAAAAGTGGCGATGGCACCCTGTGCTGGCGTGATTCCAGCTGGACGCCGGCAACAGCGGCCAAGGGTTGCGATGGCGCCATCGTGCCTGCACCGGCCCCCGCGCCAGCACCTGCCGCTGCACCTGCACCTGCTCCGGCTCCTGCACCAGCTGCGCCGGCCCCAGCGCCTGCACCAGCCGCTGCGCCTGCCGCGCCTGCCGCACCAGTGGCCACGAAAGTGACTTATGCAGCCGACGCTTTCTTTGACTACGACAAATCGGTGGTCAAGCCAGAAGGTAAAGCCAAACTCGACGACCTGGCCGACAAAGTCAAGGGCATCAACCTTGAGGTCGTGATCGCGGTCGGTCACACCGACTCCAGGGGTTCTGACGCCTACAACCAAAAGCTGTCTGTGCGTCGCGCCGAAGCGGTCAAGGCTTATCTGATCAGCAAGGGCATCGAGAGCAACCGCGTCTACACCGAAGGCAAAGGCGAAGGCCAGCCAGTTGCCGACAACGCCACGTCCGAAGGCCGCGCCAAGAACCGCCGCGTGGAAGTCGAAGTGGTTGGTACGCGCACCAACAAGTAAGACTTGCGCCTCGCGCTCCGTTCTGAAAGCCCCAGGCGCAAAAACGCCTGGGGCTTTTTTCTTGGCCTGCTGCTGTGTGGCACAGTTTCGGCCTCTCAAGGCCCCTCGTCTGCGTGTCTTGACGCCGTGGGGTCCGTCTCCAACCGACTGGCTTTGGTGGCCGTGCTGTCTCCCCGGATGGTCTACAGCATGACGGAATGGCGGCGCATGAGGGCGCTTGCCATAGCCCATGGATTCGAGGTGGTGGCTTGGCGTTCTCCGACACTGGCGGAAGGGGAGTGGCAAAGTGCCACGGCGAAAGCGGGTTGGTCTGTAGCCGAAGCATCCATGGTAGGGTCGGTGCCGCTAGCGTGTTTGGCCTGGATCGGGTCTCCCAATCACTTTCCTTACAGCCAGGTGCTCAATGGAAATAGGGTTCATGCCTGGCCTGTCTGGGGGGTGTTGCCCGATGCAGCCTGGGTAGAGTCCTTGAGATTGCGTCAGCGTGCGCTGGCAGAGGCGGGCACGTGGTCTGGTCAATGATGTGGCGAAGGCTGGCCGTTGTTGCCGCAGGGGCAACAGGTGTGCTGGCCTGTCCCGGACTGGCGGGTTCTGAGAGTACAGCGAACGATTGCGTTCCTGCCGTAGCTTACCTGCCTTTAGACGCCGAAGTCGTTGGCCGGGACAGTGCCGGAAATCCCGCGTTGGGGACCTACGAACGTGTGAGTCCCGACGGGCGCTTTGTCCTGCGCTCTTACTCGGGTGCGCGGCTGGGCGAAGTGTCTTTGGTGGAGTTGCCAATGCGCGCTGGCGATCCTCTGCAAGCGTATCGAACACCGTTGAGCAATGAGGCTTTTCCGGTGCAGGGCAGCTGGCGCTATTTGGTCGATGTGGATGGTCGGCATTTCCGGTTTAGCGAGGTGCTGCAGCAGCAGTCGCGTGCCCAGGCTCTATTTCGCGGGGGGATGCGGGGGTTTTATGCCGCAGCCTCGGAACTGGATACCGCCGGGTCGCTGGACCGATCGCTGATCTGGATTCGTTCGATGAGTTGGCCTCAGGGGGATCGGGCCGGGCTGGGGACCGGCCCACTTCAGGTGCGTACGATCGGCGTGCGGGATGTCGATGGCCGAGCTCAAGTGGTCACGGATACCGGTCCACAGTTCATCTGCGGTTCGCGCCAGGCGGCCGATGGCGGTGTGTACACCTTGCCGATGCTGTCAGTGGATGGGCGCGAGTTTTCGGCCATTCCGATCAATCCCAAAAAGGGGCAACCTTCGATGCGGGTGTACGGCCTCTCCGGTGCCGTGCCCGGGGAACAGCATGGTTGCGACCTGCGCCTGGATCTGGTGGCATCGCCCGGCAAGGCGGTGTTTGCGTTCGCGGGCCAGCCCTCAGCGATGTTGGCCTACACCGACAATGCCAGCGTGTATTT
>JBIIQD010000091.1:0-7539 GCA_044342265.1 Hydrogenophaga sp.
GGGCCTGTGTTCCGCCATCCCCTCGCTGATCCTCAATAAACCGGTCATGGTGGCCTGGAGCACGCCCGGCGCGGCGGTGCTCGCCACCGCCGGGCTGGCCGGCGGCTTCACCATGGCGCAGGCGGTGGGCGCCTTCATGGCGTGTGCGGTGTTCATCATCCTGGCGGGCGCCACCGGCTGGTTTGAGCGGGTCATGAACCGCATCCCCATGGCCATCGCGTCGGCGCTGCTGGCCGGTGTGCTGGCGCGCTTTGGGCTGCAGGCTTTTGCGGCGGCGCAGACCGCGCTGCCGCTGGTGCTGACCATGCTGCTGGCCTACCTGCTGGGTCGTCGCTTTGTGCCGCGCTACGCGGTACCGCTCACGCTGGCGGTGGCGGTGGTCTATGTGGTGGCCAACGGCCAGTTCAACGCGGGCGTGCTCACGCTGCAGTGGGCCAAGCCCGTGTTCACCGCGCCCGAATTCACGCTCAGCGCTTTCGTCAGCCTGGCGCTGCCGCTGTTCATCGTCACCATGGCCTCGCAAAACCTGCCCGGCGTGGCCGCCATCCGCGCGGCGGGTTACGACATGCCCATCTCGAAAATCATCACCCTCACCGGCGTGGCCACGCTGGTGCTCGCGCCCTTCGGCGCCTTCGCGCTCAACCTCAGCGCCATCACCGCCGCCATCTGCATGGGCGAAGAAGCACACGCCGATAAGGCCAAGCGCTACACCGCCGCCGTCACCTGCGGCCTCCTCTACATCGCCATCGGACTGGTGGGCGCTGCGGTCACAGGCCTGCTGCTGGCCTTTCCGAAAGAACTGGTGCTGGCCATCGCCGGGCTGGCGCTGCTGGGCAGTATCGGCGGCGGGCTGCACGCCGCGCTCAAAGACGATGCCCACCGCGAAGCCGCGCTCATCACCTTCCTCGTCACGCTCAGCGGCGTGGTCATCGCCGGCATTGGCTCGGCCTTCTGGGGTGTGGTGGCCGGCGCGCTCGCGCTAACTGTGCAACAGTACGGATCCCGAAAGAACGCCCCATGAACATCCTCTTCGTCGCCGATCCGCTCGAGTCCTTCAAGATCGTCAAGGACACCACGTTTTCCATGATGCGCGAGCTGCAAAAGCGCGGCCACGGCATCGCCGCCACCGAGCCGCAGCACATGGGCTGGCGCAGCGGTGGCAGCGTCAACGCCACGGTGCGCCGCATCCGCCTCACCGGCGACGCGCACGACTGGTTCACGGTCACCGGCGAAGCGGTCGAAGCGCTAAAAGATTTCGACGCCGTGATCATGCGCAAAGACCCGCCCTTTGACAGCGAGTTCTTCTACTGCACCCACCTGCTGGAGCAGGCGCAGCGCGAAGGCGCGCGCGTGTTCAACCGGCCCAGCGCGCTGCGCGAACACCCGGAAAAACTCGCGCTCATGGAGTTCGCGCAGTTCGCGCCACCCACGCTGGTGACGCGCTCGGCCGATGCCATCCGCGCCTTCCACGCCGAACATCGAGACATCATCTTGAAGCCGCTGGACGGCATGGGCGGCATGGGCATCTTCCGCGTGGGCGCCGACGGCATGAACCTCGGCTCCATCATCGAAACGCTCAACCACGACGGCGCGACCAGCGTCATGGTGCAGCGCTACCTGCCCGAGATCGCGCTGGGCGACAAACGCCTGCTGCTGATCGGCGGCCAGGTCGCGCCCTATGTGCTGGCGCGCATTCCGCAGGGCGGTGAAGTGCGCGGCAACCTGGCCGCTGGCGGCAAAGGCGTGGCCCAAGCGCTGAGCGACGACAACCGCGCCGTGGCCGAAGCCATCGCGCCTGTGCTCGCCGCGCGCGGCCTGCTGCTGGTGGGGCTGGACATGATCGGCAACAGCGTCACCGAAATCAACGTCACCAGCCCAACCTGCTTTCAAGAAATCCACGACCAGACCGGCTTTGACGTGCCCGCCATGTTTGTGGACGCGCTTGAGCAAGCGCTCAAGGTGCAGGCATGAGCGAAGCGCAGGGCCGCTCCCCAGCAAGCTCGCACCGCAGCCCGCAGGGCGAAGGTACCCCAGTGAGCGATCAGCGGGATGGCACGCCCGAAGCCGAGGCGCCCAAGGCGCCCATGCAGCAGGCCCGCAACCCGCTGCACGGCCTGACGCTGGAAGCAATCGTCACCGCACTGGCCGACCACTACGGCTGGGAAGAGCTTGGCCAGCGCATCCCCATCCGCTGCTTCAACATCGACCCCAGCGTGGGCTCCAGCCTGCGTTTCTTGCGCAAAACCCCTTGGGCGCGCGAGAAGGTTGAAAGCCTCTACCTCTACATGCAAAGAGAAGAGCGCCGCGCTGGCCGGAGCGGGCGGCCGTAGGACCGCCAACGTCTCGGAGTAAAGTTCTACGGCAGTTCTCGCTGCCGGGTCGCGACCGCGGGCTTGGATTGACTGGCCCTGTCGCGCGGTCTCACACCCGGAAAGCGCGCACCACACCCACCAGAGCCACCGCTTGACCCCTGAGCGTGCTGGCGGCGGCGGACGATTCTTCCACCAGGGCGGCGTTTTGTTGGGTCGTGCCGTCCATCTCGCTCACGGAGTTGCTGACCAGACCAATGCCGCTGGTTTGTTCGCTGGCGGCGGAGGCAATTTCGCCAATCAAGCTCGTGACCTGCGCCACCTGACCGACGATCTCGTCCATCGTGGCACCCGCTTCCCCTACCTGGCGGGCACCTTCCTGAACGGTGGCCACGCTGCCTTGGATCAGCCCGTTGATTTCTTTGGCGGCCGCTGCGCTGCGCTGCGCCAAGGAACGCACCTCACTCGCCACCACTGCAAAGCCACGGCCCTGTTCGCCCGCCCGGGCGGCCTCCACGGCGGCGTTGAGCGCCAGAATGTTGGTCTGGAAAGCGATGCCGTCGATCACCGAGGTGATTTCGGCGATTTTCTTCGAGCTGGCGCTGATCTGCTCCATCGAGCTCACGACGCCTTGCACCATCCTCGCGCCTTGGCTGGCCACCTGGCTGGCGCTTTGCGCCAATCGGTCGGCTTCGGTGGCAGCGCTTGCGGTTTGTTTCACGGTGCCGCTGAACTGCTCCATGGCGGCGGCGGTTTGTTGCAGGTTCCCGGCCTGGGCTTCGGTGCGGTGGTACAGATCCATGTTGCCGGCTGCAATCTCCTCGGCACCGGCGGAAATGGTCTCGCTGGCGTCTTGAATCTTGCCCACCGCATCCTTGAGCTTGCGGCACATGGCGTCCATCGCCGCCATCACACTGCGCGTGTCGCCGGGTTTCACTTCCACTTGCACGTTCAGGTCGCCATCGGCCACCGCCAGTGCGACCCGTGCCACTTCACCGGGCTCGCCACCCGTCAGCGCAAACACCCGACGGAAAACCCACCATGCCAGCCCCACCAGCACCAAGACGGCTGCAGCGGCACCCACAACCTCGACCGTGACTGCCTGTGTTTCCAGGGCATGAGTCCGGGCGACACTGGTTGCGGTGGCGGCCACCGCAACCTGAACGGTGCGATCCACTTCAGCGCGGTGCTCCACATAGGCGGCGTGCAAATTGGTCAGCGCGGCAGCGCGGGCTTCAGGTGCTGCGGCCAGCAAAGACTCCATGCCTTGCATCAACTTGCGGCCAGCGGCATCTTGGGTTTGCAGCAAGGCAGCGTCAACACCACTCAAGGGTTTCTGTTGCCAGTATTGCCAGCGTTGGTCGTATTCCTTGGTCAGGCGCAAGAACTCGCTGCGGCCTTGCTCCGGGCTCAGCGTGCCCTCCACCACGCCGCTGGCCACCAGGCGCAGCTCTACCAAGTAGAGCGGCGGCGGCAAAATATCGGCCGTGAGGTCTTTGGCCTCCAGCGTGTGCGCCACCTGAGTGGCGACCCGATGGTTGAACCACTCTGCTACGCCCAGCAATATAAGCACAGAAGCCACACTGGCCAGGGCTAACGTGATGAGCTGAGATTTCAAGGTTTGCATGATCGAGCGCCGATGACGGATAAAGCTTGCCCTTAAACCGTTCGAGGGATGCCAAACGATGCCCAGAGTATCGGCAGACGACGCCGGATCATGAGTGCGAAATAGAGGGAATAGGACCTTCTGTTCCATGCCATTCAGGGCAAACGCGCCCAAATACAGCTCACGTTGCAGCGCAACACGCCGCGCTGCTCCAACGAATGAGGGGACCGGCCAGCCTTATGTCAAAACGTCAGAGAACGCGGCCGCCAAGCTGTCGATGAGCGCGCGGACGCGCTTGGGCACTGAGCGGCCACCGGTGTAAAGAACTTGCAGCGATGTCGCGGGCGCTGCATAGGGCGCCAGCACTTCCACCAGCCGCCCGGCGGCCAGATCGTCTTTCACGTCCCAGTGGGACTTGAGCGCGATGCCGTACCCCTGCACGCACCAGCTGCGCACCAGGGCGCCGTCGTTGGCCACGCGGTTGCCTGACACCAGCTGGCTGGCGCGGCGCCCGGATTCCACAAAATGCCATTCGCGGTCCAGGCCACTGCCAAACCGCATGATCAGGCAGTTGTGGTGCAGCAGATCGCTCGGGCGCTGGGGTGTGCCGCGTTGCGACAGATAGGCGGGCGATGCGCAGACGATGCGCCGGTTGTCCCCCAGGCGCACGGCGTGCAGCGACGAGTCTTTGAGGTCGCCGTAGCGCACCGCCAGGTCCAGGCCCTGGCCCACGAGATCGACATAGCCGTCGCTGAGCACCAGTTCAACGCTGATGTCCGGATGCGTTTCGATGAGTTGGTCGACGACTTCTTTCACCCGCCCGCGCCCGAGATCGTTCGGCACACTGAGCCGGATCGGGCCCGAGAGGCGGTCCACCCCCAGGCGGATGCGGGATTCGATGTCGCTCGCATCGCTCACCAGTTGCCGCGCGGCGGTCAGCAGCAGCCGGCCTTCGTCGGTGAGGCTGATCGCGCGCGTGGTGCGGGTGAGCAGGCGCGCGCCGTAGTGCGCTTCCAGCCCGGCCAGGCGTTCGGTCACCACGGCGGGCGACAGGCCCAGGTCGCGCCCGGCCGCGGCCAAGCCACCGCGCTCGACGATGCGCACAAAGAGATTCAGGCCTTCGATCAGGTTCATTGTTCGGATAATCCACATAAAGTTTGTTGTTTGCGGGTTCTAGTGGGCTTCTGCTCGAACAAATACAGTGCCAACACCGTTCCAACCCCTCACCTTTGCGCCCGACCATGAAAGCTGTTGCCCTCACCCACCATCTGCCCATCGACCACCCCAAGTCGTTCATCGATGTGGAGCTGCCTTTGCCCGAGCCGATGGGGCGCGACCTGCTGGTGGCGGTGCACGCCGTGGCGGTGAACCCGGTGGACACGAAGGTGCGCGCGCCCAAAGACAAGGTTGAAGCCACTCCGCGCGTGCTGGGCTGGGACGCCAGCGGCCTGGTGCAGGCGGTGGGGCCCGAGGTGTCGCTGTTCAAGGCGGGCGATCCGGTGTACTACGCGGGCGACATCACCCGCTCGGGCTCCAACGCGCATACCAGTTGGTGGTCGAGCGCATCGTCGGCCACAAGCCGGCCAGCCTGTCGCATGCCGAAGCGGCGGCCCTGCCGCTGACCACCATCACCGCCTACGAAGCGTTTTTTGACCGCCTGCGCATCCGCCGCCGTGGAGCTGGTACGACCGCAAGGCGGCATCGTCAGCATCGACGACACTGACCTGTCCATGCCCATGCCCATGGGCGGCATGAAGACCAAAGCCGCCAGCCTGCACTGGGAGTTCATGTTCGCGCGCGCCATGCACCAGACGCCCGACATGATCGAGCAGCACCGCCTGCTGACGTTTGTGGCGCAAGAGATCGACGCCGGGCGCATCCGCACCACGGTCTCAGAGGTGCGGCGGCCGATCAACGCCGCCAACCTGCGCCAGGCCCATGCGCTGGTGGAAAGCGGTCGGGCGCGTGGAAAGATCGTGCTGGAAGGCTTTAGAGCCGGCGGGGCTCACTGGTCGGCAATGATGGTGAGCAACTCGTTGCGGGTCTCGGGCAGCTTCATGTACTGCTGGTAGATGGGGGACATGCGCCGGATCATTCCCGACGCGTCCTTCATCTTCACCACGGTGACGCCCTCGGCCACCGCCGTGGCCATGGACTTGGCGACACGCTCGTTCCACAATTCGCGCATGTGCAGCGCCGACCTTCGTCCCGCTTCCTGGAAATGGCGGCGGTCGTCTTCAGACAGTTTGTCCCACGCGCTGGTGGACATGACCAGCGCTTCTGGCGAGATGATGTGGTTGCTGAGGTACAGGTGCTTGGCCAGCTTGTAGTGGCCCGTGCTCACATAAGAAGGCATGTTGTTCTCGGCGCAGTCGATCTGGCCGGTGGTGAACGCGTTGCCGACTTCTTTGAAGGGGATGTCCTTCGGCACTGCCTGGAGGTTCTCCACCATCTTGGTGAATATCTCCGTGCGGACCCGAATGCGCTTGTTCGTAAAGTCCCTCACGCCCGTGACCGGATGGACGCAGTAAAACGAGCGGCTGCCACCGTCGTACCAGCCCAGAACCACAAATCCCGATGCTTTGAGTTTGTCCTCGAACCGCTTGCCCAAAAGGCCGTCGAGGTGTTTGAACATGTGCGCCGAATCGCGAAACAGAAACGGCAAGTTCAGCGCCTTGATGCCAGGCGCGGCGTCAGACAGTGGGGCCGAACTGAACTCGGCCAGCTCGATCTCGCCGGCTTTGAGCATCACCACTGCCTTGGGTTGATCGCCCAGCGACGCGTTGGAGAACACCTGGATCTTGATGCGCCCGCCTGTGGCGGCCTGCACGTCGCTGGCAAACCGCTGGACCGCCAAGGTCACGGGGTAGTCCTCGGCGTGAATGTTCCACAGCCGCATGGTGGTCTGTGCCTTGGCGGGCGCGACCCACAGCGACGCACCCAGGAGCACACCAGCCAAAACCGCGCCGCAGCGCAGATGGGGAAATGCCAAGAAAAACGAATGAACCATGATCAACCACCCTTGACATCTGATGACAGAAGTCTGACGTGTTGAATCGGTCGAACCCTGCTCGTTTTCCCTTAGAAAGTCCGTCGGTTGTCACACTGGTTGGTACAGATCGAGCGCCGTTTTCCAGTTGATCGTGTCGTTGTGCGAGTGCGTGAAGCCGATGCTGCGCTCGTACGCGACGGTGGCGCGCGAGCGGTACGCGATGATGTAGGTCTTGCGCCACTGGTCTGACGTGTTGCCGCCCGAGCCGTGCACCACCCACTCATCGTGAACGGTGATGCTGCCGCGCGGGACTTCAACGTGTTCGACGGGCGTGTCGGCGGGCAGCTCGATTTCCAGGGTGTGCGATTCGCTGCGATCAACCGAACCCCGTGGACGGTGCGGGACGAGTTGCTGTGCTTTCTGAGAACCAGGAACGAAGGCGATGCATCCGTTGGCACGCACGGCGTCCGTGATCGCCAGCGAACAGGTCGCGGTGCGGGTGTCAGGCGTGTTCACCGGCCAATATCCCATGTCCTGATGCATGGCAAAGGCGGCGCGCGCCTTGCCGGGCTTCTTGCTGAGGAACTGGTCGTAGTCGTATTCCATGTCCTCGCCGTACAGCTGGCGCGCAA
>JBIIQD010000092.1:0-7532 GCA_044342265.1 Hydrogenophaga sp.
CTGTTTCATATAATGGGAAACTACGCTACTGCTTTCATAGCGAAACCCTTGCCCCAACACAGAAGACAAGGCGACCATTTGAGATCGCCCCCGTACACTCATCACCATGAACCCCGCCTCCGAATCCACGGTTGCAAAACAGGCCAGTACGCCGCTGACCTGGTGGCACCGCTGGTGGCGTCGATTGCCACCTTCGCGCCAAGACCGCTTTGCGACCCTGGGTCCTTTGCTGTCGGTGCTTCTGTTCTTGTTGGCCATAGGAGTGGCATTCATCTATTTGCGTTACGAGGAAATCGAACGCGAACAGGAAGCGGTCACCAGGGATGTGGAGTACGCCCAGCAGCGCCTTCGATTGCGCCTTCTAGAGCGCCAGGAACAGCTGATGCGCCTGGCGCGCGAGGTGGACAACAAGGACATCAATACGGAAGAATTCGAGTTTCAGGCAGAAAGCCTGATCAGTCAGTTCCCGGAACTGCATGCGATCAGCTGGGTCGACGCTCGGCGCATCGTCGTGGCCAGCAACGCTTCTCCGAGCGCCCCTATCTCGACCATGCGAACCCAGGGTGAGACGCTCACGACGGCCGAAACCGATGGCTCTTTCGAACTGGCACGTGACCTGCGCCAGCCCGTGTACTCCCGGCCACTGGGCGAAGATCCCCGTTTGGCCAGCCTGCTGCTGCAGGTGCCTCTGAGCGAACAGGGCCGGTTCGCTGGCACCGTCATGGGCGAATACTCTGTCGATGGACTGATGCGATTTGGCATGCCGCCAGAAATCATGGCGCGCTACGCGATTGCATTGCTGGACGACCGCGGGCGTGTGCTCGCAGGTAGCCTGCAACCACCCACCACTGTTCTGCGCCTGCTGCCCTGGTCGGCGCAGCCGCTGGAGCACGAGGTGCCGGTCTCGCCCGTCGGCAACGGTCTGATTCTCAAGGCGCAGGGCTACCGGACCTCGCAGGACATTGTTGGCAGCGGTTTCTTCTGGATCATCGGCGCGCTGTCGGCATTGACCGTCTGGATGCTGCTGGGCACTTGGCTACACACCCGCCGACGGGTTCAAGCCCAGCAAGCCCTGGTGGCCGAAACCAATTTTCGCCGAGCCATGGAGAACTCCATGCTCACCGGTATGCGGGCGCTGGACATGCAGGGCCGCATCACCTACGTGAACCCGGCGTTCTGCTCGATGACAGGCTGGACCGACAGTGAGCTGGTGGGACGCACGGCGCCGTTTCCGTACTGGCCAGAAGACGACCACGCGCTGCTCGCCGCTCGGCTGGAAGATGAGCTGAGCGGGCGCTCAACACCAGGTGGCTTTGAGGTCAGGGTGCAGCGGCGCGACGGCAGCATCTACGACGCACGCATGTACGTTTCGCCGCTGATCGACCCCAAGGGTCACCAGACCGGCTGGATGACCTCAATGACCGACATCACCGAGCCCAAACGCATCCGGGAGGAACTCTCGGCTTCTTACGAACGCTTCACCACCGTGCTGGAATCGCTGGACTCTGCGGTGTCGGTCGCACCGCTGGGCAGCGATGAAATGCTGTTCGCCAACAAAATGTACCGGCTCTGGTTCGGCACCCGTGGTCAGGGTCACCGCCACCTGGTGGATCTGTCCGGCACACAACCCACACCGGCGCCAGACAACGGCGACGCGGTGGACGCCTTTGCCGGCATGCCCACCGACACATTGACCGATGCAGGTTCAGAGAACGCCGAGGTGTTTGTGGAGGAACTTGACCGCTGGCTGGAGGTTCGTACGCGTTACCTGACCTGGGTCGACGGCCGGCTGGCGCAGATGGTGATCGCCAGTGACATCACGCCTCGCCGCAATGCCGAAGTGCAGGCAGCCCGACAGGCCGAGCGGGCGCAAACCGCCAGCCGCTTGATCACCATGGGCGAGATGGCATCCAGTGTGGCGCACGAACTCAACCAGCCGCTGACCGCCATCAACAACTACTGCAATGGCATGATTTCGCGCCTGAAGGAGCAGCGCATCAGCGAGGCAGACATGCTGGCTGCATTGGAAAAAACCGCCAGGCAAGCCCAGCGCGCGGGCCAGATCATCCAGCGCATTCGCGCCTTCGTGAAGCGCAGCGAACCCAATCCGACGCCTTCCGATGTCGCCCAGATGGTGAGCAACGCCATCGAACTGGCGGACATCGAACTGCGACGTCAGCAGGTGCGTCTCTCACCTTACGTGGCAGCACGACTGCCCAGCCTGATGGTGGACCCTATCCTGATCGAGCAGGTATTGATCAACCTGCTCAAGAACGCAGGCGAGGCCATTGCACAGGCCGTGCGTCCTCAAGGCGAGCGCTATATTGAGCTGCGGGTCGGACCCCGTCGGCTGGACGAGCAGGAAGTGGTGGAGTTTTCGGTGCGCGATTCAGGCAATGGTGTACCGGCCGAGATGATCGAGCGGATCTACGAGGCCTTCTATTCCACCAAGAGTGAAGGCATGGGAATTGGCCTCAAGCTGTGCCGCAGCATCGTTGAATCGCACCATGGCAGGATGCAGGTGCAGAACATCTACAATGGTGAGGAAGTGGTGGGTTGTTGCTTCAGCTTCTGGATACCCGTGCTGTCTCGTTTGACGTCCATTCCAGAACCCGAGGCCTCCGCCGCGACGTCGTTGACGGACATCGAAAGAGCGAGATGAGTTTGATTCCCAAAAAAGGCACCGTCTATGTCGTCGATGATGACGAAGCCGTTCGCGACTCCTTGCAATGGTTACTCGAAGGCAAAGACTTTCGGGTGCGATGTTTCGAGTCGGCCGAAGCCTTCCTCAGCCGATACGACGCCCGCGAGGTGGCCTGCCTGATCGCGGACATCCGCATGGGCGGCATGACCGGGATGGAGTTGCAGGAAAAGCTGATCGAGCGCCAGTCGCCGTTGCCCATCGTGTTCATCACCGGCCATGGCGATGTGCCCATGGCGGTCGAATCGATGAAGAAGGGTGCGTTGGATTTCATTCAGAAGCCCTTCAAGGAAGACCAGCTGGTGTTGCTGGTGGAGCGAATGCTCGAGACCGCCAAGGAGGCGTTCGCGACCCATCAGCAAGCCGCCAGCCGAGACGCCTTGCTCTCCAAGCTGACAGGGCGCGAAGCCCAGGTCTTGGAGCGCATCGTCGCCGGGCGCCTGAACAAGCAGATCGCTGACGACCTGGGCATCAGCATCAAGACCGTTGAAGCGCATCGCGCCAACATCATGGAAAAACTCGGCGCGAACACCGTGGCCGACCTGCTCAAAATTGCCCTGGGTCAGACGCCCGCAAAAGCCTGAATCCACACACAGCTCCTTGTCAACGCCCGCCCTCTCCGGTGGGCGTTTGCATTTTCCCTTTGACGACTTCATCCACATGACTGCTCAACTGATCGATGGCAATGCTCTTTCAAGACAGCTTCGCGGCGACGTTGGCGCGCGTGTGACTGCGCTCAAGGCCAAGGGCATCACGCCGGGTCTGGCGGTGATCCTTGTCGGGGACAACCAGGCGTCACAGGTCTATGTGCGCAACAAGGTCAAGGCCTGTGAGGACACAGGGATGCACTCGGTGCTCGAAACCTGGCCTGCATCGATGACCGAAGCCGAATTGCTGGCCCGTGTCAACAGCATGAACCGTGACCCGAGCATTCACGGCATTCTGGTTCAGTTGCCACTTCCGGCCCATATGAACGCCCAGCGCGTGATCGAGGCCATCTCGCCCGAAAAAGATGTGGACGGCTTTCACGTCGCCAGTGCCGGTGCGCTGATGACCGGCCTGCCCGGCTTTTGGCCCTGCACGCCGTATGGCTGCATGAAGATGCTCGAATCCATTGGCTACGACCTCAAGGGCAAGCACGCAGTCGTCATCGGCCGCAGCAACATCGTGGGCAAACCCATGGCCATGATGCTGCTGCAGCAAAACGCCACCGTGACCATGTGCCACAGCGGGACGCGGGACCTCAAAGCCATGACCCTTCAGGCCGATGTAATTGTCGCCGCGGTGGGCAAGCGCAATGTGTTGACAGCCGACATGGTCAAGCCCGGCGCGGTGGTGCTGGATGTGGGCATGAACCGCAATGATGAGGGCAAGCTGTGTGGTGACGTGGACTTTGCAGGCGCCAAAGAAGTGGCTGGCTATATCACCCCGGTGCCGGGGGGTGTTGGCCCGATGACCATCACCATGCTCATGGTCAACACGCTGGAATCGGCCGAGCGCTTGGTCCGCTGACTGCCCAAGTTGCGGCGACTCAAGGCGCCTGCAACACCTCACAAGGGTGTGGAAACAAACGCAGGAACGGCGGGTTGTCCCGCCCCGCCGCAAAGGGCCCGAGGCGCTGCTCGGTCATCATCTGCCAGCTCCCCGCCGAACCCAGCCAGACCTGCTGAAAGGTCTTGAACCCGTCCATTGCCGCCACCTTGGCCGAGGCTTTGTCAAAGTTCTGGTCCACCCGGTATTGCTCTACCCAGCACATCTTCATCGATCCGTAATACCTCGTCTGCAGCCAGGCTTGCCGCGTTTCAGGCACCAGCCGCACCGTGAACAGCACCGACAATGCCAGCAGCACCGGCGCCCATCGCGACCGATAACGCATCATGAGCAGCAGCACGCCCGCAAGAACAGGCATCAGCAACGCGCTGTAGCGCGAAGCAGTCGCCGCTTCCAGTCCCAGCTGGACGCGACCGTAAGAGGTCAGCAGCGCGAAGGTCAAGCCGCATCCGATGAGCATCAAGCTGACTTCCCAAAGCTTGCGCTCGGACAAGTCGTCCTCCGCGACCACGGGCCTGGCCAGTCGCCTCACCGCCATCAGTGACGCCATGATCGCCGCGGACAGAAGCAGGAATCCAACGGGATACAGGATCCAGCGTGAGACGCGATGCAGCAGGATCAGAAAGTGGCTGAACATCGCCACCACGAAATGCACGTAGTCCAGTGGATTGGGCCGTACGGCCTGGAAACCATCCGCTGCCACCACAAAGACGTGCCCTTGAAGAAACAGCGCTAACGACGCAGCGCTGGCCGCCAGCAAGGCCACCGCGTGCCAGCGAGCGGCAGCGCCTGGAGATCGCCACACCTGCAAGAGCAGCACAACAACCAGCACCGGCATGGCTGTGATGCCAAACCCAGTGAAGGTGAGACACAAGAACAGCAAAGACAGCGTGACCAGCCGCCAAGTGCCCAGTGGCCAGAGCCAGACGTTGGCCAGCAGCATCAACAGCAACAGCGGAAAGATGCTGTGTGATGCGTTGACGGCCACAAGTATGGTTTCAAACGTGCAGACGCCCCACAGCACCAGCAACAAAACCGCATCCCCCAACGACCAGGGACCAGGCACCAACCGCCGACGCAGTCGCAAAGCCAGCAGCCCGGCACACACTTGCACGGTGGCTGCCAGTAAGCTGTCCAGCCGCACGCTCCAGTCGCTCAGATGGTAGGCGGGCAGCACCAGGGCGAAACTCAGCCCTTGGCGGTGCGGTCCGTGTTGCCATCGAAAGGCATCCCATATGTCGTGCCATTGGAAGCCGTCATCCAGGCCGCGCAAGATGGACCATTGGTCCGAAAACGGCACATCGACCGCCATCAGCCAGGTGATGCCCAACAGCCGAACGACCAACAGCGATCCAAGCACCAACAAGACAGCCACGACCCAACGCTCGGGCCACCGATCGAGAGCTACAAACGAGAACATCGGCCTGCTCACACACGAGCCACTGGCCCGGCCAGGCGCCACAACACGGCGCCCGTGCACAGCCACTGCGCCAGCACGAGTGCAGAGCCCAAGCTGTGCCACAGGCGCAAGTTGCCCCCGGAGGCTCTGGCACCCACGATCATCTGGGCCACACCAAACTCCTGCACGATCGCCAGCAAAGCCGCCACGGCCACCAGCCCCATGGTGATCAGCAGCGAGCGCAAGGCCGCGACAGTCTGCGGCGACGCATCATGCGGCAAAGACTTTCGCTGGCGACGCAAGGCCAGCATCAATGCGGCTCCCAATGCAATACCCGCCAGGCATTGCAGCGAAAACAGGCGAGCCGCCACCGGACCGGCCACGGCGGGGCTTTCCAGCGCCTCAAACAGGGTAGGCACTGCGACGAAGCTTAGTCCGGTGATGCCGCCCCACCAGAGCGCGGCAAGGAAGATCGGCAGTTGGCGCAAACGCATGGACACACGCTCAGGCGTACCGCACCGCCACGATTTCGAAGCGACGCGTGCCTCCTGGTGTTTGCACTTCGGCGGTGTCGCCCTCTTCCTTGCCGATCAGTGCGCGTGCGATCGGGCTGCTGATGTTGACCAGCCCCTGTTTGATGTCGGCCTCGTCTTCACCCACGATCTGATAGGTCACCGCAGCGCCATTGGCTTCATCTTCGAGTTCTACCGTCGCACCAAACACCACGCGCCCACCAGCCTCCAGCGTCGACGGATCGATCACCTGCGCGGCCGACAACTTGCCTTCGATTTCGGCAATGCGGCCCTCAATGAAGCCTTGTCTCTCTTTGGCCGCGTCGTAGTCGGCGTTTTCGCTGAGATCCCCTTGGGCGCGCGCCTCTGCGATCGCCTGGATGACGGTCGGGCGCTCCACCGTCTTGAGCTTGTGCAGTTCGGCCTTGAGCATTTCGGCGCCGCGTTTGGTGACGGGATAGGTAGACATCTTCGAACTCCGGGATCGGCAAAAAGCAAACCGCCGATCGTTTCCGGTCGGCGGCCCTAGGGATGAAATTATGCCTCGAAACGCGCGTTGTCCAGGTCTCAGTCAGTCCCTGCCGGGGCCATGATCCAAAGAGCGGCGAAACGTTTGGACTTAGAGCTGCGCGTGCATCTCTTGCACCGAAATCACGCCCAGGCTGTTCATGTGCTTCATGCCCTCGACCGCCGCCTCGGCGCCCGAGATGGTGGTGAAGGTGGTGACGCGTGCCAGCAGGGCTGAGGTGCGAATGGCGCGCGAATCGGCAATGGCGTTGCGACGCTCTTCCACCGTGTTGATGACCAGCGCGATGTCGTTGTTCTTGATCGCGTCCACGATGTGGGGGCGACCCTCGGTCACCTTGTTCACGGTCGCGACCGGCACACCAGCGGCAGCGATGGCCGCCGCCGTGCCCCTGGTGGCCACCAACACAAAGCCCATCGCCACCAACTGGCGCGCCACCTCTACCGCACGCGGCTTGTCACCGTTTTTGACGGTGAGGAACACCTTGCCCGACTGCGGCAGCTTGGTGCCAGCGCCCATCTGGCTCTTCACAAACGCTTCGCCAAAAGTCTTGCCCACGCCCATCACCTCGCCGGTGGACTTCATCTCGGGGCCGAGGATGGTGTCCACACCAGGGAATTTCACGAACGGGAACACGGCCTCTTTCACACTGAAGTACGGCGGCGTCACCTCGGCGCCAATGCCCTGCGCGTCCAGCGACTGGCCGGCCATGCAACGCGCCGCCACCTTGGCGAGCTGGATGCCGGTGGCCTTGGACACGAAGGGCACGGTGCGCGAAGCGCGCGGGTTCACTTCCAGCACAAAGATCACGTCGGTCTTGACGCCGTTCTCTTCTTTTTCCTG
>JBIIQD010000093.1:0-7486 GCA_044342265.1 Hydrogenophaga sp.
GGCATCGTTGGCGCCGCGCAGGTATTGACCCACGAGGACCCCGCCAGCGACCTTTCGGCCTGGGAACAGGACTGGCGCAAGCGCGCCAAAGGCCGCGCGCTTGCAGTCGTCCGACCCGCCAGCACAGCGGAGGTCGCGGCGGTGGTCAAAGCCTGCGCTGCTGCCGGTGCCTCGCTGGTGCCGCAGGGCGGCAACACCGGGCTGGTGGTCGGTGGGGTGCCCGACGGCAGCGGTACGCAAGTGGTGCTCAGTCTCTCGCGCATGAACGCGGTGCGGGTGATCGACGGCGACAACCTGACGGTGACGGTAGAGGCTGGCTGCGTGCTGCAGGTTCTGCAAGACACGGCCGAACAAGCCGGCTACCTATTCCCGCTGTCACTGGCGGCCGAGGGCAGTTGCACCATTGGCGGCAACCTGGCCACCAACGCCGGTGGCACGCAGGTGCTGCGCTACGGCAATGCGCGCGACCTCTGCCTGGGGTTGGAGGTGGTCACGGCGAAAGGCGAAGTCTGGCAGGGTTTGACCGGCCTGCGCAAAGACAACACCGGCTATGACCTGCGCGACCTGTTCGTCGGCAGTGAAGGCACGCTGGGCGTCATCACTGCGGCGACGATGAAGCTCTACCCCCTGCCCGCCGCGCAGCTCACCGCCTGGGCCGCCGTGCCTTCACTGGAAGCCGCGGTCCGGTTGCTGGGCCTGGCGCACCAGCAACTCGGCCCGGGACTGACCGGCTTCGAAGTCATGGGCCAGTTCGCACTCTCGCTGGTGGCAAAACACTTCCCGCAGCAACGGGTACCCCTGTGGGCCGAGCACGCGTACTGCGTTTTGCTGGAAAACAGCGACAGCGAGTCGGAGGATCACGCGCGCCACCGGTTCGAGCGGCTGCTGGAAGCGGCATTCGAAAACGGCGTGGTCCTTGACGCAGTGGTGGCCGAGAGCCTGCAGCAAGCGCGCGCGCTGTGGCACATCCGCGAGAGCATTCCGCTGGCCCAGGCCGAAGAAGGCCTGAACATCAAGCACGACATCAGCATCCCGGTCTCGAAGATCCCAGCTTTCTGCACCGAGACCGACACGTTGCTAGCGCGCGAAATCCCGGGCGTGCGGCTCGTGAACTTCGGTCACTTGGGCGACGGCAACCTGCATTACAACGTGCAGGCACCCGTAGGCGACGACCCGCAGGCTTTCCTGCGCGAGCAAGAGGAGCGGGTCAACACGCTGGTGTTCGACCAGGTCGCGCGCTTTGACGGTTCGATCAGCGCCGAACACGGCGTGGGCAGCCTCAAGGTCGACAAGCTGCCCATCTACAAAGACCCGGTCGCGCTGGCCTTGATGCGCTCGATCAAGCATGCGCTCGATCCTCACAACCTCATGAACCCGGGCCGCGTGCTGGACACTCTTTGTGCGAAGCCCTCAACGGCCACACCGCCATGAACCCCACAAAAACCACTTTCAAACTGCCCGCCGTGCCGCCCTTGTCGATGGACCGGGGCGTCAACTTCCTGTCGCCGATATCGTGGGGCATCAAGGACACGGCGCGGTTTTCGGCGCTGATGAACGAGGCCATATCGTTGGTGTCCACCGGCCATTTCTTGGGCGATAACCTCTTCACCTGGGGAAGAAACAATTCTGCGCTGGAGGATCCAGCGTTTCAGGAAGCGTGGCGCAACAACATCCAGAGCCAGTCAGACCGTGCCATCGTGTGGCGCCGCTACATTCTGGCGACCACCGCCTGCCACTGCGTGCATCTGGATGGAGACTTCGTGGAGTGCGGCGTGAATGCGGGTACGGGCATCAAGACGGTCATGGATTACCTGGGTGGCCAAGCGTTTCCCAAGACTTTCTGGGGCTATGACACCTACGACTACCACCCGACCGCGTCCCACAACATGGAAGGTCAGTCCGAGGGGCAGTTCGAACGGGTGCAGAAGCGCTTTACCGGCTACCCGCAGGTGCGGCTGATCAAGGGCATGATCCCCGACTCTTTTGCGCAAGGATCGCCGGACAAGGTGGCATTCCTGCACATCGACCTGAACAACGCCGCCGGCGAGATCGCGGCGCTGGAGCAGCTTTTTGACCGGGTTGTTCCCGGAGGCACCGTTATCCTGGACGACTACGAGTGGAGTGCGTACCGCAACCAGAAACGTGAAGAAGACCCGTGGTTCCAGGCACGCAACTACCGGGTCATTCCCTTGCCGACCGGCCAGGGCATGTTGATCAAGCGCTGACCTCGCGCAGCAAGCGCTCCAGGTCCCCTGCAAACCGCACCGCATCGAACAAGGGACTGCGGCGAGCGGTCTCGCGCAGTTCCCGCCTTAGCGTGCGCAAGCGTTCTACCGCTCGTGGGCGGTTGTGCGCCAGCGCAGTGGCCTTGGCCACATAGTCTTCCTCGCTGACGGCTACCCAGTCGGCCAGACCCACGTTTTCCAGCATCGCCTGACCCTGGCGCCCCAGCATGCCTGGGGTTGCCAGCACCAACGTCGGCACACCCATCCAGATCGCTTCTGCGGTCGTGGTGCCACCTGGGTAGGGGAAAGTGTCGAGCAGCACATCGACCTCGGCGTACTGACCTAGGTAGTGCTCGCGCGCCAGGTTGTTGGAAATGAACACCCGGCGCAGGTCGATACCTGCCGCCCGCAAGCGCTGGCGCATGCGCAAGACCTGCTGCGGCTCATCGAAGCGACCGTTCTGCAGCTTCAAGACCGAATCCGGCACAGCATCGAGCACCCGCTTCCACACCCCGAGCACCCGGTCGTTGACCTTGCTTGCATTCTGAAAACAGCCGAAGGTGATCCAGGGCAAGGCGGCCATTGGCGGTTCGGGCGCGACCTCCGGCGCGTTCGCCGGGGAGGTCAGGCACAAGCGGGTATGCGGCATGAAGAGCAGCCGCTCGGTGAAGAAACGCGTCTCCTGAGGCGGCACACAGTGCGGGTCCGCGATGACGGCGTCGACAAAGGGAAGACCGGTTGTGCCGAAATAACCAAGCCAGGATACCTGGCGCCTGACCGGCCGGCGCGCCAGCACGCCAATGCGGTTACCGGTGGTGTGACCACTCAGGTCCAGCAAAAGGTCCAGGTCATCGGCGGCCATGGTCTCCGCCACCCGCTGATCGGTCTCATTGAGAATGTCGCGCCACGCCCCGAACGCGGCCTTGATGCGCTCGGGCACAAACGCTCCCTTGGACTGGTTCGCATACGCAAACAAGTCCACCTCGCGCTGATGCAGTTCGCTGAGCACTGTTTCCAGAAAATGACCGACCGGATGCACCCGCAGGTCGGCTGAGAGAATGCCGATCCGCAGGCGCCGCCCCACCGGCCTCAGCGGTGGCGGAGGTCGAACGATGCCGCGTCGCTGCGCGTGTTCCTGAATCGCCTGCCCGTGCTTTTCGCTGACAGACTTGACCTGTTCCAGGTCGACCGAAGGACCGTAGTGCAGCGAGAACAGGTAGTTGCTCAAGGTCTCGCTGTGGCTGGGGTCGATCTCCAGGGCGCGCGCGTAGTATTGAAGGGATAGCAGGTGGTCGCCCAGCTTGGCGTGAACGCAGCCAAGCGCGAACTGCAGCCCGGCGTGGGATTCGTTCGCTGCTGGAAGCAGGACCTCCAGCGCCTTTTCCGGGTCCTTGAGGTTGTTGAGATGGATCGAGGCCAGGTTGACCCGCGCTTGCGTATTGGCCGGAAAGCGCTTGACCAGGCCCTCCAGCGCCATGTGGGCTTCGTACAGGTTGTCCAGCTTGAACAGCGCCGTCGACAGATTGAGCAGTACCTGTTGATCGTCCGGGTTCGTCTGAGCAAGAGAACGCAGCAAAGCCAGCGCTTCGCGGTGCTTGGCCAGCGCGAGGAAGACGGTGGCGAGCTGGCGCTGCACCGGCACCGACGCCGGATGCTGCGCCAGGACCTGAAGCAACACCTGTTCGGCCTCGTGGTAGCGGCCCTGCCCGACCAGCAGGCGCGCTTGAGCCCCGGCTGGCGCTGCGGGGTCGCCGAGGGACACCATGCGCATGGTCTGGGCAGGCTTTTGCAGCGGCGGCGAGGGCACAGCCGTCGGCGCCTGTACCGGCTGAGACTGAGTGCCTTGGCGGGTGAGCTGACCCGAGACCGTGACTCGCGGTTGAACACGCACAGTCGTTGGGGCGGGAGCAACGGGAGCTGCTGATGGAAACTCTGGGGGACGTGAGCGGGACATGGCGCTGCAAAGCAAAGGGGTTCAGGCCGTCGACCGGACGTTGGCGCGTGCCTGAACCCTCAGGTGGGAAAAGGTCGATGCTAGCTGGTGGCCGCAGAGCGAACAACTCAGCAGGCAAAATGGCGGGATGACCTCTGTTTTGTCCCCCCTCCCTGTCCGATCCCAGTACGAAGATTTCATGCGCCACGTCTATACGCACGGCGTGCACAAAGGCGACCGCACCGGCACCGGCACGCGCAGCGTGTTCGGCCACCAGATGCGCTTCGACCTGAGCGAAGGCTTTCCGCTGGTGACCACCAAGAAGGTTTTCCTCAAGGCCATCATCGTCGAGCTGCTGTGGTTCCTGCGTGGCGACTCCAACGTCAAGTGGCTGCAGGAACGCGGCTGCACCATCTGGGACGAATGGGCTCGAGAAGACGGCGAACTGGGGCCGGTGTACGGCGTGCAGTGGCGCAACTGGCCCAAGCCGGGTGGCGGACATGTGGACCAGATCAGCGAAGTCGTTAAACAGCTCAAGACCAACCCCGACAGCCGCCGCATCATCGTCAGCGCCTGGAACGTGGCCGACCTGGACCAGATGGCGCTGATGCCTTGCCACGCTTTCTTCCAGTTCTACGTGGCGCCCGCCACCGAGCCCGGCGGCAAGGGCAAGCTCAGCTGCCAGCTCTACCAGCGCAGCGCCGACATCTTCCTGGGCGTGCCCTTCAACATCGCCAGCTACGCGCTGCTGACCCACATGCTGGCCCAGCAATGCGATCTCGACGTCGGCGACTTCATCTGGACCGGTGGCGACTGCCACATCTACAGAAACCACCACGAACAGGTGGAACTGCAACTGAGCCGCCAGCCCTTCGCCTACCCGACGCTGAACATCCAGCGCAAACCCGATTCGATCTTCGACTACGCCTTTGAGGACTTCGAGGTGCTCGGGTACGAATGCCATCCGGCCATCAAGGCGCCCGTCGCGGTTTGATTTCCCGCCGCCAACTCTGGGCGCTGCTGGCCCTCACGCTCATGTGGGGCGTCAACTGGCCCATGATGAAGCTCTCCCTGCAGCAGCTCTCGCCGCTGTACTTTCGGGGGATCACCATGCTGCTGGGCGCGGCCTGGCTGTTCCTGTTCGTGGCGGCTCGCGGTGAACGCATGCGCCCGGTCGGGCGCGAGTGGCTGGCGATTGCCCTGCTGGGTCTGCCCAATGTGCTGGGCTGGCACACGCTGTCCATTCTGGGTGTGCAGGAACTGGCCTCGGGCCGCGCGGCGATCCTGGGCTTCACCATGCCGATCTTCACTGTGCTGATCGGCGCGGCATTCTTCGGCGAGCGCATCACCCCGCGTGTGCGGCTGGCGGTGGTGTGTGTGAGCATTGCCATCGGACTGCTGCTCTGGCACGAACTGCAGCGCCTCACCGGCCGACCGTCGGGCGTGGCCTGGATGCTCGGCGCTGCCATTTCGTGGGCGGTGGGCACGCTGATGTTTCGCCGCGCCCACCTGACGCTTTCGCCACTGGTGGTCACCGTGTGGATGCTGTTGCTCGGCAGCCTGGCGGTGTGGGTGCTGGCCTTGTGGCTGGAGCCGCTGCCGCAGCCCGCCAGCTTCACACCCATGATGTGGGTCAGCCTGGCTTACGGCGTGTTCATCAACTACGGCTTCGCGCAACTGATCTGGTTTGGCATGGCGCGCGACCTGCCACCCGCCACCAGCGCCATGAGTGTGATGGCGATACCGCTGGTGGGCACACTCAGTGCCACCTTCATCACCGGCGAGGTACCCCACTGGCAGGACTGGCTGGCCATGGGCTTCGTGATGGTGGCCATTGCCAGCGTGCTGCTTCCCCCCGGCGCGCTTCGGCGGCGCAGCGCCACGGCACAATCGCCGGATGCCTGAACTCCAACCCGCCCGCCTGCACCTGATCTATGCCCGCGCCGCCAACGGCGTGATCGGCCGTGACAACCAGTTGCCCTGGCACCTGCCGGAAGACCTGGCGCACTTCAAGCGCACCACGCTGGGCTGCCCGGTCATCATGGGCCGCAAGACCTGGGACTCGCTGCCACCCAGGTTTCGCCCCTTGCCCGGCCGGTTGAACATCGTGGTGACGCGCGATGCCGCCTTTGTCGCTGAGGGCGCGTCCGTCGTTCATTCACTGCAAGCCGCGCGCGGGCTATGCCCCGCGGGCAGCACCGCCTGGGTGATCGGCGGCGCGCAGATCTATGCGCAGGCGCTGCCGCTGGCCAGCGAGGTCGTGGTGACCGAAATCGCACAGGACTTCGAGGGCGATGCCTTCGCACCGTCGCTGGGCAATGAATGGGCGGAGGTGTCGCGCGAGACCCAGGTCAGCGCCAGTGGCTTGCCCCTGGCCTTTGTCATCTACCGCCGTTCGGGCAACTGAACGGCGGTAGTGCCGCAGGGCGGCACTCACTTCGACTTGATCTTATCCATCAGCGCACGCGCCTCGCCGCGCCGGCCTTCGTCGGCGATCTGGCGGCCAGCGCGCGGCGCGGCCTGCATCACATTCTCCAGGTGCACCATCGCCTTCTGCGGTTCGCCGGTCTCGACCAGGTAGTCGGCAAAGAAATAGTTGGCGTCGATGCCCTTGGGGTTGATGGTCAGCGCCTTCTGCAGCAGTTCCTTGGCCTTGGCCTTGTCACCGAAGGCGATCGGCCAGCCCGGCACCTTGTAGAACAGCACGCCCAGGCTGTTGTAGGCCGAGCCATCCAGCGCGTTGCCGTCGATCTGGATCGCCTGCTCGTAGAGCACCTTGGCCTGCTTGACCATGCCCAGCGCGCCCAGGCCGCCCTTGGCGCCACCCCAGGAGCTGAGGATGATGCCCTCCCAGACCAGTGGCTCAGGTCGACCGGAGAATCCTTCGCTGACCTTGCGGGCACGAGCGGCCAGCGCCTCGAACTTCTTTTCCTTGTCGGCCGCGGGGGTCTTGTAGTTGATGACCTCCCAGGCCTGCTGCAGTTCGGCCACGGATTCTTCGACCGTGGCGGCGCGGGCTGCTGGCAGCAGGGAGAGGCTGGCCAGCGCCATCACGGCAAGGGTCAGGTGGCGGCGGGTGACACCGGCGGGAGAAAGGGACAGGGTGACAGACATGCAGGTACCTCCGGGAAAAGTGAAATCAGTGAATCAGGTGTTGAGTGCCGGCCTGGCATGGCCGGCGGCTTGAAGGTGGCGGCTGTGGCGGCGCAAGCTGCCATCCAGCAGCGACGGCGCCAGCCCGTTGAGGCGGGCGGCGATCTTCTCGGGGTAGCCCACGAAGCGCTCGCCCGCACCGCTTTCCAGCAAGGTGATCAGCTCCGCCGCCACC
>JBIIQD010000094.1:0-7484 GCA_044342265.1 Hydrogenophaga sp.
CAGGTCGAGCGCTCGGAGATCCTCAACACCAACGACGCCCTGCGCGCCGATGGCAAGATCCCAGCGACCTACAGCAACGTCCTGCTGGGCATCACGAAGGCTTCGCTGTCCACCGACTCGTTCATCTCGGCGGCGTCCTTCCAGGAAACCACCCGCGTGCTCACCGAGGCGGCCATCATGGGCAAGCGCGACGAGTTGCGTGGTCTGAAGGAAAACGTGATCGTGGGTCGCCTGATCCCGGCGGGTACTGGCATGGCCTATCACGAGGCGCGCAAGGCCCGGGAAAAGATGGACGACGAAGAGCGCCGTGCCATCGCCGAGGCCGATGCTGTGTCGTTGGCCGCTGATCAGGCCGAAGCCGCCGGTACGGCAGACGCTGCCGAATAAGCGCGAGCAAGCTCAGGCTGCCGTCCGCTTCCTCAACGCCCCCGGTCGTCAGACCGGGGGCGTTTTTCTTTGGCGTGTTTGGTGCACAGGGTGTGAGAGCCCTTGCCTTGAGATATATTGCCCTCCGTCCGCCGGCCAAGTCCCGGCCATTGCGAGAGGAGCGCTCTATGTCGTCAGTATCCTGGATAGTGTTGCTGGTGTTGTTGGTGGTTGTGTTCTGGGCCATCGGCGCCTTCAACCGTCTGACGCGCCTGAAAAACGCCATCGCCAACGCCTTCGGACAGATCGATGTGCAGCTCAAGCGCCGCTATGACTTGATTCCCAACCTGGTGGAGGTGGCGCGCAAGTACCTCGCTCACGAGTCGCAGACGCTCGAGGCGGTGATTGCTGCGCGCAACCAGGCTCAGAGTGCCGGGTTGTCGGCAGCAGCCAGTCCGTTGAACGCAGGCGCGATCGGTGCGCTCACGGGTGCCGAGCAGGTGCTGGGCGGCGCACTGGGTCGTCTGTTTGCGGTGGCCGAGGCCTACCCCGACTTGAAGGCTGACCAGAACATGCGCGAGCTGAGCGAGGAGCTGTCCAGTACCGAGAACCGCATCGGTTTCGCCCGGCAGGCCTACAACGACCATGTGCTGGAGTTCAATGATTCGGCTGCGCAGTTCCCGACACTGATCGTCGCACGCCTGTTCAACTTCTTGCCCCAGCCGATGTTGGCCTCCACGACCAGTGAAACCGAACGCCAGCCGGTCAAAGTGAGCTTCTGAGTTGCACTTGTGCTGATCTTTGAATCGCAGCGTGAAGCGCGAGGTCGCACGCTGCGGCTGCTGCTCGCATTTGCCATCACCGTGCTGTTGCTGGTGATCGCCGTCAACGCGGCGTTGGCGCTGGCCTGGGGATTGACCTGGAGTTTCTGGGTCCCCGGCGCTGGCTATCCCAAATACTTCTTCGAGGTGAACACGGTGGTGACGCTGCTGTTCGTCTTGGGCGGTTGGTGGGTGGAAACTTCGCGCCTGTCCCTGGGTGGGCAGGCGTTGGCCGAACAGGTCGGGGCGCGGCTGGCGCAACCGGGGAGTGACTTCGACGAACAGCGGTTTGCCAACATCGTCGATGAGATGGCGGTGGCCTCGGGAATGAAGCGGCCTGCGGCCATGGTGCTGGCGCGGGATCAAGGGATCAACGCGTTTGCTGCGGGCTGGGATGAAGACGACGCGGTGGTGGCGGTGACCAGCGGTTCACTGGAGTTCCTCAGTCGCGAAGAGTTGCAGGGCCTGGTGGCGCATGAGTTCAGCCACATCCGCGAAGGTGACACGCGGCTGAACATGCGGCTGGTGGGCATGGTGTTCGGCTTGGAGATGCTGTTTCGCATGGGTCAAGACCTGGCCGAGCCCGATGTTCGCGAGCATCGAACACTCGCGACCCTGCTGGGCCTGGCGCTGATGGCGGCGGGCTGGCTGGGCTGGGTGGCGGGCCATGCGCTCCAAGCCGCGGTGTCGCGCCAGCGCGAATTTCTCGCCGATGCGCGCGCGGTGCAATGGACGCGCAGCCGCGACGGTCTGGGCGGCGTGCTGCGCAAGGTGATGAGTCAGCACAACGGAGGCGTGACCTCGCGCCGGGTGGTGTCCTCGGTCCAACACATGCTGTTGATCGGCACCGAAGAGGGTCGCGTGGCACACTGGTTCGACTCGCATCCGTCGCTGCAAGAGCGTGTGCGCCGGATCTATGGTCGGCACATGGCACCCATGGCCGTGGAGCGCGCTGACGAAGCCAAGCCGATCAAGGCCGAGCCTGCCGCGTCGGAGCCCGGCATGGCCGCCCCGGGCTGGACGTTGAACTAAACCCTTTTCTTTGGCCCCATTGAATTCCTTTGCTGAACGCTCGCCACCGCGTCTGTCGCCCCGGTTGTCCGACCAGCTGCATGAGGTGGCCCGGTGTGTCCTTGCCGTCGAGCAGGGACACTCCTTGTCCGAGGTGCTGCCTCGGGTGGCCGCTGGTTTGCGACCGGGCGTGCAGGCCCTGACCTTTCAGACCCTTCGGCACTTGGGGGTGGCCCGGGCAGTGGCCAGTCTGCTGGCCCGGCGCCCCCCTTCCGCTGCCGCGCAGTCGCTGCTGAGCACTGCCCTGGCTTTGTTGATCGGCGATGGGCAGGGCGCCAGCTACCCGGCGCACACGTTGGTGGATCAGGCCATAGAGGCCGCCAAGCGCGACCGGGACACGCGCATGCAGGCGGGGTTTCTGAACGCTTGCCTGCGCCGATACCTGCGGGAATCCGAGGCTCTGTTGTCTGCGGCGCGGCGCGATCCGACGGCAGCCTGGAACCACCCGGCCTGGTGGATCGAACGGCTGAAAAAGGACCACCCCGACCACTGGGGGTCGATCCTCAGCGCCAACAACCAACCGGGGCCGATGGTGCTGCGGGTGAACCGCCGCAAGGTGAGCCCGCAGCAGTACGCTGAACAACTGGCGAAGCTGGGGATCGCAGCCCGGCCGCTGGGTGACGACGGCCTGGTGCTTGCCGAGGCCCAGCCGGTGGAGCGGCTGCCCGGTTTTGCCCAGGGTTTGTGCTCGGTGCAGGATGGCGCGGCCCAGCTGGCGGCCGGTTTGCTGTTGGAAGGACCGGCCTGCGTGTCCGGTGCGCGGGTGCTCGACGCCTGTGCCGCCCCGGGCGGCAAGACCGCGCACCTGCTGGAGCGCGCCGACCTGGATTTGCTGGCCCTGGACGTGGATGCGCGCCGCTGCAGCCGGATTCGGGACAACTTGCAGCGCCTGGGGCTCAAGGCAGAGGTGATGACCGCTGACGCAGGACAGCCCGAAGCATGGTGGGACGGGCGTCCTTTCGACGCTATCTTGTTGGATGCGCCCTGCACCGCTTCAGGCATCGTGCGCCGCCATCCTGACGTGCGCTGGCTGCGTCGCGCCAGCGATGTGGTTCAGCTCGCAGAGACTCAGCGCCGGCTGCTGGACGCACTGTGGCCCTTGCTCAAGCCGGGCGGCAGCCTGCTGTATTGCACCTGTTCGGTGTTCCATGCGGAGGGGCAGGATCAGTTCGCTGCGTTTCTTGAGCGCCACACCGATGCACGCGCCATCCCCTGTGTGGGGCATTTGAGGCCCGGAAGCGATGGCCCCGGCGGGGAGTTCAACGACAATGTCCCGGGTGGATACGACGGCTTTTTCTACGCTCGCTTTGACAAGTCGCTGCTCTAAAGGTGTAGCGGGTGGAGCCGTCAGACAGCGGTTGTCAGGCTTTGGCTGGGCGCTGATCGCCTGTTGGCTCGCGGCGCTGATGGCGTCGTCGGCCTGGGCTTTCGAACCCGAGATCCGCCAGCAAGGGTTGCAGCGGGCGGGCGATGGGGTGCAACTGTCGGTGCGCCTGACGTTGGAACCGTCAGCGGCGGTCGAGGACGCCTTGCTCAAGGGTGTACCGGTGTATTTTGTGTGGCACGCCGATGTCTTTCGCGAGCGCTGGTACTGGACCGACAAGCGCATCAGCTCCGTCAGCCGCACCTTGCGACTGGCCTACCAGCCGCTGACCCGGCGGTGGCGACTGAGCGTGTCCAATGCCGGTGGCGCCTCTGCGACCGGGCTTCAGTACGCCTTGCACCAGAGTTTTGATTCCCTGAGCGACGCGCTGGCGGGCATCGGTCGGGTGGCCAACTGGCAGGTGACCGAGCCGGGCGTGCTCGATGACGGCACCCGGTACACCGCCTATTGGCGCTTTCGGCTGGATCTGTCGTTGCTGCCGCGGCCGTTTCAGATCGGGATGGCCAACCAGCCTGGCTGGGTGGTCGAAGTGGAACGCACGCTGGACGTGCCAGCCCGCAACGACGCGGCTGGAGCGGTCGCGGACGAGCGCTGATTCGCGCCCGAACCTTCGCCGTGAACAGCGACAGTACCCCCACCGACCACCGGACCACTCGCCGGCGACGCTGGACCATGGTCGTGGCCCTGGTCTTCATGACCGGTCTCAGCATGGTGCTGATGTTTCTGCTGACCCTGGCGACACGCAACCGGGCGTTCTACGAGCAGAACTTTGGCTGGCTGGTGGGTGTGAATGTCGCGGTGGCGGTGTTGCTGGCGCTGATCATTCTGTGGCTGGCCCTGCGCTTGTACCTGCGCTATCGGCTCGGTCGGTTCGGCAGCCAGTTGTTGCTCAAGCTCGCGGCGATCATTGGTCTGGTGGGTGTGCTGCCTGGAGTGTTGATCTACGCCGTGTCTTACCAGTTCGTGGCGCGCTCGATCGAAAGCTGGTTCGATGTGCGGGTGGAATCGGCGCTGGTGGCTGGACTGAACCTGGGCCGAACGACGCTGGACACCCTCAGCGCCGACCTCAGCGGCAAGACCCGCAATGCTGCCGAAGAACTGGCTCGTTTGCCGAAGGCCTCGGCAGTGCTCGCGATGGAGCGCTTGCGGACCCAGCTGGGCGCGAGCGACATGGTGCTCTGGAGTGACTCGGGCCAGGCGCTGGCCACCGCAGGCGCCTCGCGCTTTGACTTCACGCCCGACCGCCCGCCAGTGGCCGTGTTGCGCACAGTGCGCGCCAACCGGGTTCTGGCACAGATCGAGGGACTTGAAGAAGCCGGCGACGCTGGAGCGCCTGGTGGACTCGCCTTGAACCAGGCGCGCATCAAGGTACTGGCCTTGATCAGAGCGCCAGGATTCGGGCTGGAGGACGAATCGCGCTACCTGCAAGTGGTGGTGCCGCTGCCGCAGGCACTGGTCACCGACGCGCTGGCGGTTCAGGTCGCCAACCGGGAATACCAAGAAAGGGCACTGGGCCGAGAAGGCTTGCGGCGTATGTACATCGGCACCTTGACCCTGGCGCTGTTTCTTTCCGTGTTTGGTGCGGTGTTGTTGGCGGTGCTGCTGGGCAACCAGATGGTCCGCCCGCTGCTGGTGCTGGCCGAAGGCATGCGCGAGGTGGCATTGGGCGACCTGTCTCCAAAAGCGGCGCTGACCTCGCGCGACGAACTGGCAGGGCTGACACGCACCTTTGCCAGCATGACGCAGGAGTTGTCAGAAGCCAGGGCCACCGTGCAACACAGCATGGCGCAAGTCGATGCGGCGCGCGACAACCTGCAGACCATTCTGGACAACCTCACCGCCGGTGTCGCGGTGCTTGATGAGCGCGGTGCGCTGCGCAGCGTCAACCCCAGCGCCTCGCGCATTCTGCGCATCCCTCTGGGTCTGCACCTGGGCAATCCGCTGGCGGCGGTGCCCGGGCTGGAGGTGTTCGGCGGGGCGGTCCTGCAGCAGTTCGAGCGTTTTCTGTCTGACGGCGCGACGCATCAGGGGGGGCATTGGCAGCAGTCCTTTGAGCTGGGCAGCCACGGCAACACCCCGCAGGACGAGAGCATCACCCTCATTGCACGAGGTGCATTGCTGCCCAACAACGAGCGGCTGCTGGTGTTCGACGATGTGTCGGAGGTGGTGTCGGCGCAGCGGGCGCAGGCCTGGGGCGACGTGGCGCGCCGGTTGGCCCACGAAATCAAGAACCCGTTGACGCCGATCCAGCTGTCGGCAGAGCGGCTGGCGATGAAGCTCGACGGCAAAGTTCAGCCCGCAGAACAGGCCATCCTCAACAAATCTGTGCGCACCATCGTCGATCAGGTGGATGCCATGAAGCGGCTGGTCAACGAGTTTCGTGACTATGCGCGCTTGCCTGCCGCTCAGATGGTGCCGACCGACCTCAATGCGTTGATCAAGGACATCCTGGTGCTTTACGACCTTGCGGCGGTGCCGGTGCGGACCGAGCTGTCAGAAGAGCTGCCTTTGGTCATGGCTGATCCCCAGCAGATGCGGCAGATCGTGCACAACCTGGTGCAGAACGCCCAGGACGCGATGGTGGGGCGAGACGCTGCCGAGGTTCTTCTGCGCACCCGTCGTTCAGACAGTGGACCCTGGGTGAGGCTGACGGTGATTGACCAAGGGCCAGGCTTTGCCGACCACATCCTCAAGCGGGCGTTTGAGCCCTATGTCACCACCAAGTCCAAGGGGACGGGCTTGGGTCTGGCCGTGGTCAAGAAAATCATGGAAGAACATGGCGGCCGGGTGGATATCAGCAACCGCATGACCGACAACAAGGTGACAGGGGCCCAAGTGTCGCTATCATTCGCAGTTGCGATTTGACAACAACCTTCGAGGGGCAAGAACCACACCATGGCAACTATTCTGGTGGTCGACGATGAGCTGGGCATCCGCGATCTGCTGTCCGAAATCCTCAATGACGAGGGACACACGGTTGAACTGGCGGAGAACGCTGCCCAAGCGCGCCACCTGCGCGGCCAGATGCGGCCGGACCTGGTGTTGTTGGACATCTGGATGCCCGACACCGATGGGGTCAGTTTGCTCAAGGAATGGGCCAGCACCGGCCAGCTGACCATGCCGGTGATCATGATGAGTGGACATGCCACGATTGACACCGCGGTCGAAGCGACCCGCATCGGAGCCTCGGCGTTTCTTGAAAAGCCGATCACGCTGCAAAAGCTGCTCAAGGCAGTCGATGTCGGCCTGAACAAGCTGGGACCCAAGCCAGCGACCCCGGCCTTGCAAAAACCCGGTATGACCGCCGTGACGGCACCCGATCTGACCGTCGAAGCCGCGATGACGGGGGGTACGCTGCCTGACATGGTGCTGGACATAGGTCCACAATCACAGCAGTCGTTCAACCTCGACAGCCCGCTGCGCGAAGCGCGCGATGAATTCGAGAAGGCCTATTTCGAGTACCACCTCGCCAGAGAGTCGGGATCGATGACCCGGGTGGCCGAAAAAACCGGGCTTGAACGCACACACCTCTATCGCAAGCTCAAGCAACTGGGTGTGGACCTGGCCCGCAGCAAGCGCAGTGCCCTGTGAGCGCAATGCCGTCGAACTGCTGCTATACTAGAGGGCTCTTGGCCCGGTAGCTCAGTTGGTAGAGCAGCGGATTGAAAATCCGCGTGTCGGTGGTTCGATTCCGCCCCAGGCCACCAAACAAAAAAAGCCCAGCACCCGCTGGGCTTTTTGCTTGATGGGCATGCAACCCCGATGAGATCCTCGATCCACATTGTCGACGTCGACCGCATCGAAACCTGGACACGCTATCGCGCGGGCTTGTGCGACAGCTG
>JBIIQD010000095.1:0-7483 GCA_044342265.1 Hydrogenophaga sp.
GGCTTGACTGCGGCGACGCGCTGTTGCAGCGCCTGCGGGTGCTGGGCCAGATGCTGGCGACCGAGTTCGCGCAGCGCGTCCAGGCTGATCACCATCGGATCATGGAAGTCTCGCAGCCCGTCCATGTCAAAGACCACGATCTTCTTGAGCCTGGGCAGCTGGTCACGCACCTCAAGGGCTTTGTCCAGCTGTTCATCGTCTTCCACGAACAGCACGGTGGTGCCCGAGTCTTCGCTGAGGTAGTGCACCTGCTCGGCGGCGTCGGTCGGGTAGATGCCGTTGGACACTCCGTTGGCGCTGAGCACGGCCAGGTCGCACAACACCCACTCGACGTTGGTGTTGGAGAGAACGGAGGCGGTTTCACGCTGTTCGAAGCCGATGGCCAGCAGCCCGTGACCAATCTCGTTCACCGCATCGCCAACCTGTGTCCAGGTCCAGCTGCGCCAGATACCAAAGCTCTTCTGCCGCATCCAGACATCGGGCGCGCGCTGGCGCACCGCGTTCCAGAAAATGGCCGGCATGGTGTCGCCCGCCATGACCACGTCGGTCTGCGGGCGGATGGAGGAAAGATCCCAGAGGTAGCTCATGTGTTCACCGCCAATTCTTCTTTTTCTTCCAGCGGCGGTCGGCGCGCACGCCTTCTTCTTTCATGCCGAGGTAGAACTCCTTGATGTCGTCCTTCTCGCGCAGACGGGCGCAGGTGTCTTCCATCACGATGCGGCCGTTCTCCAGCACATAGCCGTAGTCCGATGCGTTGAGCGCCATGTTGGCGTTCTGTTCGACCAGCAGGATGGTGGTGCCGCGCTCGCGGTTGATGCGCACGACGATCTCGAAGATTTCCTTGGTCAGCTTGGGCGAGAGCCCCAGGCTGGGCTCATCGAGCAGGATCAGGTCGGGGTTGGCCATCAGCGCGCGGCTGATCGCCAGCATCTGCTGCTGGCCGCCTGAGAGCAGGCCAGCGTCTTGTGCGGCGCGCTCGCGCAGGATGGGAAAGTAGTTGAAGACGGTCTCCATGTCGCGCGCCACACCATCGCGGTCTTTGCGGGTGTAGGCGCCCATCAACAGGTTGTCGCGCACCGAGAGCAGGGGGAACACCTCGCGCCCTTCGGGCACGTGCATCAGACCCTGTTGGACGATGTGTGCAGGGTCCTGAGCGGTGATGTTCTGCCCCTTGAACTCGATGCTGCCCTTGCGCGGATCGATGATGCCGCTGATGGTTTTGAGGATGGTGGTCTTGCCCGCGCCGTTGCTGCCCAGCACGGTGGCAATTTCACCTCGCCGTACCTGCAGGCTGACGCCGCGGATCGCCTTGATGGGGCCATACGCGCTCTCGACGTTGAGCAGCTTGAGCATGGCGTTGTCGGTGACCGGGGCCGTCATGCTTGTGTCCCGACATGGTTCTCGCGGCGCAGGCTGGACAGGTCGTCCACCGAGCCGAGGTAGGCCTCGATCACGCCTGGGTCGCTCTGCACTTGAGCGGGTGTGCCGGTGGCCAGTTCGGCTCCCATGCTCATGGCCAGCACGCGATCAGACACCTTGGAGACCAGGGTCATGTCGTGTTCCACCATCAGCACCGTCACACCCAGTTCGTTCTTGATGTCGCTGATCCAGAACGCCATGTCTTCGGTCTCCTCCACGTTCAGGCCCGAAGAGGGCTCATCGAGCAGCAGCAGTCGCGGCTCGGTGCACAGGGCGCGGGCCAGTTCGACCACTTTGCGCACGCCATAGGGCAGCCCGGCCACCATGGAGTCGCGGTAGTGCTGCATGTCAAGGAAGTCAATCACCTGCTCGACTTTTTCACGTGCGGCGATCTCGGCAGCACGGGTCTTGCCGGTGAAGAACATCTCGCTCCACAAGCCGGTGCGGCGATGGGTATGGCGACCGATCAGCAGGTTCTGCAGCACGGTGGCGTGCTCGAACAGCTCGATGTTCTGGAAGGTGCGCGCGATGCCGAGGTCGGCGATCTTGTGGGGGGGCAGGTCGGTCAGCTTGAGCATGCCCTGCGGACCGGCGAAGTGAATCTCTCCGCTGGTGGGCGTGTAGATGCGGCTGATCAGGTTGAACACTGTGGTCTTGCCGGCGCCGTTGGGGCCGATCACCGTGAACACTTCGCCCTTTTTCACGTCGAAGCTCACGTTGTTGACCGCCAGCACACCACCGAAGCGCACGCTCAGGTTCTTGGCGGAAAGGAGGAGGTCGTCCGTCATGATGCGCTGTAAAGGAAGGGATGGCACGAGTCCAGATGCACAAGCCCAGAACACCGCGCAACCGGCTTTGCCGGGGCGCAGGTGTTGCCCCCTTGAGGGGGGATGCGGCTACACGCAGTGAGCAAGCAACGGGGGTGGGTCATTTCAGTCTGTCGGATTTCTGGAAGGACTTCTGCCGCTTGAACATGCCTTTGCGGTAGAACGGGAACAGCTGGAACCAGGTACGCACCTTCAGCCAGCGGCCGTACATGCCCATGGGTTCAAACAACACAAAGAGGATCAGCACCAGGCCGTAGACCGTGCCTTGCAGGCCGGCGGCCTGACTGATGGCCTCGGGCAGGTAGTCCTTGGCCAGCGCGATCAACTGGGGCATGACGATCAAGAAGATGGCGCCCAGGAAAGCCCCGTGGATCGAACCCAGGCCGCCAATCACCACCATGAGCAGCAGGTCGATCGACTGGACGATGCTGAACTGGTCGGGTGAAAGGAACTGGATCTTGTGCGCGTAGAGCGCGCCGCCCACGCCAGCCAGCGCCGCGGACAGCGCAAACGACAGGGTCTTGTAGCGGGCCAGGTGAATGCCCATGCTCTGCGCCGAGATTTCCGAGTCACGGATGGCCACGAAAGCGCGCCCGGTGGAAGAGCGCAGCAGGTTGGCGATGGTCAGCGTCGCGGCCACGCACAGCACCAGGCACAGGAAGTAGAACGACTCGGTGGAGTCCAGTGTCCAGCTGCCCAGCGTGGGCGGATTGACTGACAGCCCGGCGTTGCCGCCGGTCACAGACTCCCAGCGCGCCATGCCTTCCTCGACGATGAAGCCGAACGCCAGCGTGGCCATGCCCAGGTAGATGCCCTTGACCCGCAAGGCCGGCAACCCGACCACCATGCCCACCGCCGCCGACAGCAGGCCGGCGCAGGCGATCGTTATGGGGAACGGCCAGCCCGCATTGGTGAGCACCGCTTCGGTGTAGGCGCCCACGCCCAGGAAAGCGGCATGGCCCAGGGAGAACAGGCCGGTGAAACCCGCCAGCAGCATCAGGCCCAGGCCGACGATGGCGTAGATCAGCACAAAGGTCAGCTGAGCCAGCCAGTATTCGGGCAGCGCCCAGGGCGCGACCGCGAGGAACAGGCCCAGCAGGCTGTACCAGAACACCTGGCCACCGTGTTTGGCCAGGCGGATGTCCTGGTCGTAGTCGGTTTTGAAAATGAATCGCATGGTGCTGGCCTCAAACTTTTTTGCGCAATTTCTCGCCGAACAGGCCGTTCGGCTTGAGCACCAGCATCAACAGCACCACGATGTAGGGTGCGATGTCCTTGAAGCCCTCAGGCAGGTAGAAGCCCGATAGCGCTTCCACGATGCCGATCACCAGACCGCCGACGATGGCCCCGGGCAGGCTGCCAAAGCCGCCGACCACGGCAGCCGGGAAAGCCTTGAGGCCGATGAACCCCATGTTGGCGTGCACGAAGGTGATGGGCGCCAGCAGCAGTCCGGCGATGGCGGCCACTGCGGCGGCCAGGCCCCAGACCAGTCCGTTGAGCCTCTTGACCGGAATACCCATGTAGTAGGCGGCCAGCTGGTTCTGCGACGAGGCCTGCATGGCGATGCCCAGTTTGCTGTACTTGAACATGGCGAACAGCCCGCCGCAAAGCACCGCGGTGACGCCAATGACCACCAGCTGTTCAGCCGCCAACACGAGGGTGCCCAGCCGCAGCAGCTCGCCGGCGTACGGCACTGCCAACGTGTGGGTGTCGGTGCCGATGTTGGGGATCATGGTGATCACGCCACGCAGCACGTAGCCCACGCCGATGGTGAGCATCACGATGGAAAACGCTGGCTGGCCCAGGATCGGGCGCACAACCATGCGCTCAACCAGCACCCCGAACAGGCCCATACCGGCGACCGCAGCGATGATCGAGAGCCAGAAGGGAAAGCCGAGCAGCGTCATGGTGAGCAGCCCCCCGAAAGCGCCCACCATCATCAGGTCGCCCTGCGCGAAGGTGAAAGTCTCGGTGGCCTTGTAGATCAGGACGAAGCCCAGAGCGATGAGTCCGTAGATACATCCCTGGGCCACACCGCCGATCAGCAGTTGCAGCAATTGCACGCACTCTCTCCTGTGTTGTGAACGACCCCGGCGCTGCAAAACCTGTGGCGCTCGGTCCAATGCCCGTGCCGGGTTTATATCGGTCTTGCTTCAAACCGACGCTAGGGTTGACCCCAGCAGCAGTCACCCAGGTGCCAACTCCGACACAAGGTGTTTTTGCAAAGCACTTGCTTTGCAAAAAGTTGACGCCCGGCTATGCTGGTTCCATGAAGTCCATCCGCATCGGCGCAGGCCTTGGTTTTTACGGTGATCACTGGGAGCCCGTGGTGGCGAGCATCGAGCGCGGCGGCGTGCAGTACATCGCCAGCGACCACCTGGCCGAACTAACGCTGGCCATCCTGCAAAAAGACCGGCAACGCGACCCTTCGCTGGGTTACGCCCGCGACGTGGTGCCGATGTTGCTGCGCTTGTGGCCGCTGATGCGCGAACGCGGCGTGCGCTTCGTCTGCAATGCGGGCGGGCTCAACCCCATGGGTGCGGCGCAAGCGGTGCAGGCGGCGCTGGCGGCCAAGGGCTGGTCGCCACGCATCGCGGTGGTCAGCGGCGACGATGTCTTGCCGAACTTGCTGGATCCTTCGGTCCCAGACGCGGCACTGGCGCACCTCTTCAACGGCGAGGCGGTGTCAGCGGTGCGTGAGCGGCTGGTGTTCGGCAATGCCTACCTGGGCGCTGCGCCGATCGTGCGAGCGCTCGCGCTGGGCGCTGACATCGTGATCACGGGGCGCGTGGCAGACGCGGCGCTGTTCCTCGGACCCCTCGTGCACAGCCTAGGCTGGGACCTGAGGGCCACCGATACCGACGGGCTGAACCGGCTGGCGCAAGGCCTGACCGTGGGTCACCTGCTCGAATGTTCGGGGCAGGGCAGCGGCGGCAATTTCGGCAGCCAGGGCGCTTGGCAGGCCATCCCCGATCTGGCCCACATCGGTTACCCCATTGCCGAGGTGTGGGAAGACGGTACAGCGCTGATCACCAAGGCTCCGGACACGGGAGGGCGCGTGAACTTCGACACTGTGCGCCAGCAGCTGCTGTACGAGGTGCACAACCCGCACGCTTACCACTCGCCCGATGTGGTGCTCGACATGGGCGGCATCCAGCTGCACGACGAAGGCCACGACCAGGTGCGCCTGACCGGTGCGCGCGGGACCGAGCCCGGCGACCAGCTCAAGGTGGTGGCAGGCTACCGCGATGGCTTCAAGGCCGAGGTGACCTGGGGCTTTTCCTGGCCCGATGCCTGGGACAAGTCGCAGGCGGCCATTGCCACCATCCGCCTCCAGCTGATCGAGCGGCGCATCCCCCACGACGAGTTGTTCGTCGAGTACCCGGGGCTGAACTCCGCGCACGGGGCGCTGGCGCCGCTGCCGCCAGTGGCTCAACTCAATGAGATGAACGAGATCTGGACGCGCCTGGTGCTGCGCACCCCGGTCAAGGCAGCGGCCGACGGCTTTGGCCGCCTGTTCCCCTGGATCGGCTTGAGCGGCCCCGCCTACACCTGCGGCTTCTCAGGTCTGCACAACACGGGCGAACTTCTGGGCATCTGGCCGACGCTGATCAAGCGGGCGGACGTGGAGTCAAAGGTTCGGATCGACATGCTGGAGGAGTTGTGATGAACACCGTGCGCGTCCCTCTGGTCCGCTTGGCGCACGCGCGCAGCGGCGACAAGGCCGACTGGGTCGACTTCGGGCTGTTCGCCTGGAACGCCCGGGGCTACGCCATCCTCGAACGCGAGGTGACCGCTGAGCGCGTGCAGCAGCACTTCGCGCCCTGGCTACCGGGAGAAGTCCAGGCCTGGCCACTGCCCAACATCCTGGCGCTGAAGTTCGTGCTCAAAGGTGCATTGCAGGGCGGCGGTGCGCGCAACCTTCGGCTGGACAACCTGGGCAAGGCGATGGCGGGGGCGCTGCTGCGGATGGAGATAGAGGTGACAAAAGACGAGTTGGAATCGGCGGTGACAGGGCAACGGGTCGGCTGGTGGGGTGAAACATGACCACCACGCTGCGCCGCTGCGCGGGTTGCTGTCCCCCGAGGGGACTGTTTTGGTTTGGGGCGGCCCGGCGCCGAATCGCATGACCGCCGTTTCCACCGAAGTCATCGACGACATTCACCTCGTCACGCTTGATCGGCCTGATGTGCGCAATGCCGTCGACAGCGCGGCCGCACAGGCGCTGCACGCGGCCTTCCTGGCGTTCGAAGACGATCCGCTGGCCAGGGTCGCGGTGTTCCACGGCGCCCACGGGCACTTTTGCGCTGGCTGGGATCTGCAGCACGGGGCTCGGCTCGCGGCTTCGGGCGAGGCCAGCGAGCTGTCGCGGCTTGACTTCAACCGCGACGAAGTTCGCGCCCTGGGCCCCATGGGGCCTTCAAGGCTCATGCTGTCCAAACCCGTGATCGCAGCGGTCAGCGGCGCGGCCGTGGCCGGTGGCATGGAACTGGCGCTGTGGTGCGATCTGCGCGTGATGGAGGAAGACGCCTATTTCGGCGTCTTTTGCCGCCGATTCGGTGTGCCACTGATCGACGGCGGCACGGTCCGGCTGCCGCGCCTGATTGGCATGGGCCATGCGATGGACCTCATCCTCACAGGCCGCAAGGTCGAGGCGGAGGAGGCGCTGCGCATGGGCCTGGCCAACCGCGTGGTGCCCGCTGGGCAGGCGCGCGAAGCTGCCCTGGCGCTGGCCCGCCAGCTCTCAGGCTTTCCCCAGGCCACGATGCGCGCCGACCGTGAGAGCGCATATGCCCAGTGGGACTTGCCCCTGGGCGAAGCACTGCAGCAGGAATGGCAGCGCGGCAAGGCGTGCATTCCGGACGCGCTGCGCGGCGCCGTGCGCTTCGCCCGGGGCGAAGGTCGGCACGGCACCTTCTGAACCGCGCCAACTGGCACCCGCCAGATAGCCTTGTATGGCGATGATCGTGCCAATGAACACCGACGCATCCGACAGCACCGAAGTGCTGGTGCTCCAGCATCTTCACGAAGACGGCCCTGGCTATCTCGGCGACTGGCTGACCGCCCGCGGTGTGCGCTGGCGGGTGAGGTGTACCGAAGCGGATGAGGTCTATCCGGACTCTGTGCGCGGCTTGCGTGGGCTGGCCGTGCTCGGTGGCGCCTGGGGTGCCAACGACGAGCGCCCCTCGCTGCGGCAGGCCGAGGCGTTGATCCGTGAGGCAGATGCGCTGGGCGTC
>JBIIQD010000096.1:0-7471 GCA_044342265.1 Hydrogenophaga sp.
GCAGCAGGTGCATGAACGCCGTCGCCATCAGCGCGCCCGCCGCCAGGCTCAGCATGTGCTGCGTGTAACGGGCCAACATGGCAAAACTCAATGCTGCCGCCAGCCAGACGCTGCCCACTCCGGCGGCAATGGTGGCGAACAGGATGGCGATCAGGGTCATCTGCTTCAGTCAAAGAAAAAAGGGGCCGCTCGCGCGGCCCCCGAGGTCGTGTCCGTCGCCGCGCGTCAGACCACGCCGTGCTGCTGGAACCAGGCCACCGCCCGCTTCCAGCCATCTTCAGCCGCTTCCTTGCGGAAACTCGGGCGGTAGTCGGCGTGAAACGCGTGCGGGGCGTCGGGGTAGACCACAAAGGTCGACGCCTTGGCTGCGGCATTGCCGGCGGCCAAGGCAGCCTTCATCTTATCAACCGTGTCAAGCGGGATGCCGGTATCCGCGGCGCCATAAAGCCCCAGCACTGGACCGCTCAGCCCCGCCGCCACGTCCACCGGATGTTTGGGGTTGAGCGCGCTGGCCTGCCCTACCAGTCGTCCGTACCAGGCCACGCCCGCCTTGACATTGGGGTTGTGCGCTGCATACAGCCAGGTCTGGCGCCCTCCCCAGCAAAAGCCGGTCACCCCCAGCTTCTTCGCGTCTCCGCCGTTGGCCGCCGCCCACTGCACAGTGGCATCCAGATCGGCCATCACCTGCGCGTCCGGCACCTTGGAAATCACCTCGGCAATCAACTTGGCCATCTCGCCATAACTCTGCGCATCTCCCTGGCGCACGAACAGCTCAGGCGCGATCGCCAGATAGCCCGCCTTGGCAAAGCGGCGGGCGGTGTCGGCGATGTACTCGTGCACCCCGAAAATTTCCGACAGCACCAGCACCACGGGCAGCCCGGTTTTGCCCGCAGGCGCAGCGCGGTACGCGGGCATCTTGAACCCGTTCACATCGATCATCACCTCGCCCGCTGTCAGGCCGTCGGCAGACGTCTTGATCGCCGTCTGCGCCATGATGGGCATGGCGGCAGCGGCGTAGCCCACGCCGAGCGCGGCCTTGAGGGCGGTGCGGCGGGTGGCGCCCTGTTCGGTGGATTGGCCGGGCAGCAGGGCTGAAAGGTCCTGGGTGTGGTGATCGTTGAGCATGGGGGTCTCCAGCAAGGGTTGTCGTGGTCGATTGCGGCGCTGCCGGGAGTGGCAGACAATGGTCCGGACACACACCTCGGGAGGCAACATGATCCGTACCGGCCCCATTTTGCAGTTTCTTGGGTGCCAGGAGGGCACCTGGGGAATCAGCCTGCTGGTGGTATGTGACGCCGCCGACGCCCAGCCCGCCCTGCGGCTGAACCTGCCGGCCGAGTTGGTCAACGGCGCCAGTGGCCCGGTCCCGGGCCTGGACGCCACGGCCTGGCGGTTCGACATCGCCATCCGCCAGACCGCGACGCCCCAGCGCATCGGCTACCGGCTGGCCGGCCAGGACCACAGTCTGCAGGTGCCCGCGCTCGGCACCACGCCCACCATGGTGTACGTGTCGTGCAACGGCTTCTCGGACGCCCGGGCGCGCAAGTCGATGAGGGCCCCCAACGCGATGTGGGCCCGCATGGACCGGCTGCACCGGCAGCAGGAGCAGGTCGAGGGCGTGCCGGTCGGGCCGCTGGAACTGCTGCTCATGGGCGGCGACCAGATCTACAGCGACGACATCTGGGCCACCGAGCCCGAGCTGCGCGAATGGACCGAAACCGATTGGTTCACCCGCACCCACATGGCGTTCAGCGACAGCCTGAGAAGCGCCCTGCAGAAACGCTTCGCCAAGTGCTACCTGGAGCGCTGGAACCAGCCCGAGACCGCCGTGCTGCTGGCTTCGGTGCCCAGTGTGATGATGTGGGACGACCACGACATCATCGACGGCTGGGGTTCTCACCCCGCCGAGCTGCACGACAGTCCGGTGTTCCAGGGCATCTTCGAGGTGGCGAAGGCGGCGTTCGATCTGTTCCAGCGCCAGATCCTGGGCGCGCCGCCGCCCGCCACCCTTCCCGGCCAGGTCGCCCACAGCAGCGGTTTCCGCTTCGGCAGCACCGGCCTGCTGGTGCTCGACCTGCGCAGCGAGCGCCGCCCGCGCACCGAAACCACAGACGCCGCCGGCCACCGGACGGTGTTGGTCGATCAGGTGATGAGCCCGGCGAGCTGGACCGCGGTCTATGCCTGGCTCGACGCCCAGCTCGCGGCCGGCGACCTGCGCCACCTACTGGTCATGAGCAGCATCCCGGTCATGCACCCCAGCTTCGAGCAGCTGGAGAAGATGCTCGGCGCCCTGCCGGCCATCGAAGAGCTTGAAGACGACCTGCGCGACCACTGGACCAGCCGGCCCCACAAGGCCGAGCGGCTTCGCCTGGTGCGCCGCCTGCTCGACGCCAGCGCGCGCGGCCTGCGGGTGACGGTGCTCTCGGGCGATGTGCATGTGGCGGCGCTCGGCGTGATCGAGTCGGACCGCAGCGACCTCTCGCCCGAAGCGCGCAGCCTGACCCAGCTGACCTCCAGCGGCGTGACCCACCCGCCGCCGGCCGGCGTGGCCCGGCACTTCCTCGAAGAAGCCTGCAAGCAGACCGAGACCCTGGAGCCGGGGCTCACGGGCCGTATGGTGGAGTTCCCGACCGCCCGGCGCCGGCTGATCGGCTGCCGCAACTTCATGACCCTGCAGACCGATCCGCCCGGCGGCGCCGACCGGCTGTGGGTCAACTGGTGGGCGGAAGGCCAGGACCACCCGTTCACGAAGGTGGTGTTAGCAGTGGGATGAGACACTGAGAAACGCTCAGAACAAAAAGACGAAGGGCCGCATGTAGCGGCCCTTCCATTTGGTGCATCTTTCAGCTTGTTAGCGTCCAGAGCTCATATCCCAATCGCGGTAACGGGAGGAATCCTAGCACAACGTGTTACAAAACAGCATCTTGATTCAAGGGAGGCAAAACATGCTACAAAAAATGCGCTATCGGCTTGCGCTCGATCTCGGTAGTACATCGCTGGGATGGGCCATTCTGCGGCTCAGCTCTGAAACGCCAACAGCACCGGTGGCTGTCATCAAAGCAGGTGTCCGCATCTTCAGCGACGGACGAAACCCGAAAGACGGATCGTCACTGGCCGTGACCCGACGTGAGGCACGGGCCATGCGCCGACGCCGTGACCGGTTGCTCAAGCGCAAGGCACGCATGATGCGCACGCTGATCGAGCACGGGTTCTTTCCCAAACACGAAGCAACGCGCAAGGCGCTGGAAACCATCAGCCCCTATGGTCTGCGTGCAAAGGGCTTGAACGAGGCGTTGAAGCCTGAAGAGTTTGCGCGCGCCCTCTTCCACATCAACCAGCGCCGGGGTTTCAAGAGCAACCGCAAGACTGACAAAAAGGACAACGACAGCGGCGCGTTGAAATCGGCCATCAAACAACTGCACGCCGCACTCGATCTGTCTGGAGCGGATGGAAAGCCCCGCACGGTGGGCGAATATCTGTATCGCCGAGAGCAAGCCGGTCAGACCGTGCGCGCACGCTTTCGTCAGCAGCGTGTGGAAAAAGAAGACGGAAAAACACGCATCGACAAGAGCTACGACCTCTACATCGACCGCGCCATGATCGAGGCGGAGTTCGACGCACTCTGGGCCAAACAGTCGGCGCTGAACCCGCAGCATTACCACGAGAAAGCGCGTGCAGAACTCAAGGACTGCCTGCTGCACCAGCGCCCGCTCAAACCCGTCAAGCCGGGCCGCTGCACCTTGTTGCCGGTGGAAGAACGCGCGCCGTTGGCTTTGCCCAGCCAGCAGCGCTTTCGCATGTATCAGGAAGTGAACCATCTCTATGTGCTGCGCGATGGCCTGAAAGACCAAGCCTTGACGCTTGAGCAACGCGACAGCTTGGTGAGCGTGCTGGAGCGCAACAGCAAACGCAGTTTTATCCAGATCAAGAAGCTTCTGGGTCTTGGTGGCGGCGTTCAATTCAACATCGAAGACGCGAAACGGCAAGACCTGAAGGGCAACACCACCAGCGCCATACTGAGCAAGAGAGAACACTTCGGCGAGGCGTGGTTTGGCTTTTCACCCGAACAGCAAGACGCCATCGTCATGCAGTTGGTGACCGAAGAAAACGAAACGCGGCTGGTGCAGTGGCTTGGGGCGGAGACCGGTATGGATGAGACGCGGGCCGAGGCGATTGCTTCTGCAGCCTTGCCCGAGGGATATGGGAGCCTCAGCGCAAAGGCGCTGGCGCGCATTCTTCCCGCATTGCAGCGCGAAGTGATCACCTACGATAAGGCGGTCCAGGCCGCTGGTTTTGACCATCACAGCCACATCAGCCACGCGGCAACCGGTGAAATTTTGCCGAACCTTCCCTACTACGGCGAATACCTCCAGCGCCATGTCGGTTTTGGCTCAGGAAACCCCAGCGAGTCGCCCGAAAAGCGCTTCGGCAAGATCGCCAACCCGACCGTCCACATCGGCCTCAATCAGGTTCGCTTGGTGGTCAACGCGCTCATCAAGCGCTATGGCCATCCGACTGAAGTGATCGTGGAGGTGGCGCGCGACCTGAAGCAGAACCAGGAACAGCGCAAAGAGGACAGCGAACGCCAGGCCAAGAACCAACGCCGAAATGAACGTCTTAGGGCGGAAGCAGCGGCCATCTTGCAAACGGCGCCGGAGCGGGTTCGCCATGCCGACATTCAAAAACTCATCCTCTGGGAAGAACTGAGCTCTGATCCTGCAGACCGACGCTGCCCGTACAGCGGCGTTCAAATCGCCGCGCACATGGTGCTGCGCGACGAAGTAGAGGTTGAACACATCCTGCCGTTCTCCATGACCCTGGACGACAGCCTCAACAACAAGACGGTTGCCATGCGGCAAGCCAACCGCATCAAAGGCAACCGCACGCCCTGGGATGCGCGCGCAGATTTTGAGGCGCAAGGCTGGTCAACCGCAGGCATGCTGGACCGTGCCGAACAGATGCCCAACAAGAACAAGCGTTACCGGTTTGGCGAAGAGGGGTACCAAAAGTGGCTACGGGAAGACAAAGACTTCCTGGCCCGCGCCCTGAACGACACCAGGTACCTCAGCCGGGTGGCCCGCGAATACCTGAGCTTGATCTGTCCACAGGCCACCCGTGTCATCCCCGGTCAAATGACGGCGATGCTGCGCGGGAAGTTCGGCCTCAACGACATCCTGGGACTGGACGGAGAGAAGAACCGCAACGACCACCGGCACCACGCAGTGGACGCCTGCGTGATTGCAGTCACCGACCAAGGCATGCTGCAACGCTTTGCGAAAGCCAGCGCGAGCGCCCGTGAGCGCCAGTTGAACCGGCTGGTGGACGACATGCCGCTGCCATGGGCGACCTACCGCGAACACGTCTCACGCGCGGTGAACCACATCTGGGTCAGCCACAAACCGGATCATGGACACGAAGGCGCGATGCACAACGACACGGCCTATGCATTGCTGGGCAATGGGCTGGTGAGCGTTCACAAAACGGTGGATGGTGTGCGCCAGAAAGAAACGGCCGCGCTCAAGGTGATCGAGTTCACAAGCTCTAAAGCCGCAGCCCGTCACGGCTTTCAAGCTGACGGAACGGCGCGCCCGTACAAAGGCTACAAGGGCGACAGCAACTACTGCATCGAAATCGTTCGAAATGAAAAGGGCAAGTGGGAAGGCGAAGTCATTTCAACCTTTGAGGCATACCAACTCGTGCGACGAGATGGTGAGCAACGCCTCCGGCATCCAACACTGAGCACTCGCGGGAAATCACTTGTTATGCGGCTCGTCATTGGCGACTTCCTCAATGCGGATTTCAAAGGTGCTCCGCGCCTGCTGACGGTCAAGAAGATCAAGTCAAGTGGGGGAATCTTTGTGGCGGAACACCGGGAGTCCAATGTTCGACAACGAGAAGACGAGAAGGACGCCAGCTTGATCTACGGGTCTTTCACCGCAGGATCGCTGTTCAAGGCCCATGGGCGTCAGGTTTCCGTTTCTCCTATAGGCGAACTCCGCGACCCAGGCTTCAAGGAGTAGTCCCATGATCGGCCGCATCGTCGAGGTGGCCGATGACCGTCGCCACCTGTTCATGCACCGGGGCTTCATGGTGGTGCAGGACACGGAGGGAGAGCGCAAGGAACTGGGGCAGGTGCCGCTGGACGACATTGCCGCCGTCATCGCCAACGCGCATGGTCTGAGCTACACCAACAACCTGTTGGTGGCGCTGGCCGAGCGCGGCACCCCGTTCGTACTGTGCGCAGCGAACCACAACGCAGTAGGCATGTTGTTGCCCATTGAAGGCAACTTCGAGCAGTCGCACCGCATCGAAGCACAGATCGCTGCCAGCCAGCCGACCCACAAACGGCTCTGGGCGGCCATCGTCAGGTCCAAGCTCGAACAACAAGCCGCAGCGCTGGAAGCGGCAGGCGCCCCAACAGCACCACTCACGGCACTGGCGAGCAAAGTGAAGAGCGGGGATCCTGAAAACCTGGAAGCGCAAGGCGCGCGCCGCTACTGGACGCTTCTGTTCGGCCCCGAATTCCGCCGTGAACAGAATGCGCCGGGTACCAACGCGTTGCTCAACTACGGGTACACCGTTCTGCGGGCGGCCACAGCCCGCGCGGTGATCGCGGCGGGCCTCCACCCCAGCATCGGCCTGCACCACAGCCATGACAACAACGCCATGCGTTTGGTGGACGACGTGATGGAACCGTTCAGACCCGTGATCGACCTCAAGGTGTGGCAGCTCCGGCGCAACAAAGAAGACCATGTGAACCCCGACACCAAACGGGCCATGGTGCGCACGCTGTACGACGACATGCAAAGCGATGCGGGCGCCACGCCCGTCATGGTGTGCGTACAGAAGCTCGCAACGTCGCTGGCGTTGGTCTACCTTGGGCAGCGCGACAAACTGGACTTGCCGCTACCCGGTCTGCCGTTGGCGCTGGCGTCTGCCTTGCGCGACGAATGAAGCCATGGACTGCTCACCATGCTCACGGGATACCGGCTCATGTGGATGGTGGTGATGTTTGATTTGCCGGTGGTTGAAAAGACCGAACGCAAGGCCGCTACCGAGTTCCGCAACGCCCTGCTGGACATGGGCTTTGAGATGAGCCAGTTCAGCGTGTACATGCGCTTTTGCACCAGCCCTGCACAGGTGGACACGTACTGCAAACAGGTCGAAGCGGCGCTGCCTGAAGGCGGTAAAGTCAATATCTTGCAGTTCACCGACAAGCAGTACGAACGCATCATCAGCTTCCACGGTCAGGCCAAGCAGCCTGTCAAAAAAGCACCGGATCAGTTCGACCTCTTCTGACTCTGCGATGTTTTTTCAGCCCCAAGAATCGAAAAACCCCTTGACGAATCAAGGGGTTATCGAAAGCCTAGTCTAGGCGATTGGGATATGAGCTCTGGCCGGAACCCCCTGCCCACAATTGCGCGCCCGCGCTGTAGTCTCGGCGATTGGGATATGAGCTCTGGCCGGAACG
>JBIIQD010000097.1:0-7420 GCA_044342265.1 Hydrogenophaga sp.
CCATGTCGTCGTCCATCCCGAGCGCGTTCGCGGCGCGGCCCGTCGCGCCCGGAACGTTGACCAGTTCGGCAGGCAGATCCAGCGGCTTGCGCACGGTGACCTGGAAGGCCAGCGCGAATCCCAGGTCGTCGAAGGCACGAACAACGTCGTGGCTGCGCGTCACCTCGCGATCACGGCGCAGCTCGGCTTCGATGGCGTCCAGTGTGGCGGTGTCGGCCACGCCATAGACAGTCTCCCTCAGCATGCTCGCGGTCCCCATTGGGGGCGGCAGGCTTGGGTCACCCTGAGGCTTGATGATGACAGCGGTGCCGTCGAGCGCTTCGAAGCGCCCGCCGCCCATCGCCGTGAGACCATAGTCCATGAGGTACCGCGCACAGGCGGGGACGTCGTCGACGCCGAATACAAGTGCGTCAGGTCCGATGACTTTCATACCGAGTTTCTCTATGTTGATAGACGTGTTGCAGTCTTACGGTCGCTCGGAGATCAGCACTTCCGTCGAGTAGAGGAAGAACGATTGCGCCGGCTGGTAGAAGGCGGTCTGCGATTCAGCATTGATCTCGATCAGCGCGCGCTCGTAGGCGCGGAATGCGCCGATGGTCGAAGCGTTGTCGAACCAGAGGCTCGCCACGCCCTCGTAGATGACAGGCGACCCGCCAAAATAGGAGAGCATCTTGTTGAAGTCAGGCACCTGTCGGTTGTGGACGCAGCGGCGCATGGCCGCGGCCGCCTGCGGCGCGCGCTCCAAAGCCAGCGCGTGCGCGTGTGCCCAACGATCAAAGAACTCGGACAGCGCCATGCCTTCGACGGCCCGCAAGAAATGCAACACCTTGGCACCGGTGTTGCGCCCAGGTTCCGGTACGGGTTGCTCGGCTTCAACGGCCACCAGGCTCAGCGCCACAGGAAGGTCGCTGAAGTTCGCCCCATCGGGCCCGATCTTCGTGCGGGTGTATTCCTGCTGGAAGGTCGCACCCATTTCTTGCGGGCTGTCCCAATAGAGCTCGGTCACCGAATCGCGGGAGACAACCTGCGCGTGGGTGACTTCGGCGGCCGTGCCAAAGGCGGAATCGAACACGTGGTTCTGCACATAACGCCTCAGGGATTTGTCAGGGCTCTCGTTCGATATCGCGCCGTGCACGTGCTGGATGTAAGAAAGGTACTCGGCGTGCGTCATGCCGGGTTTGCGGCAGATCGTGGCCATCATCTTGATCATGGATGCTCCTTAATTGGTCAGTGAATTCATCGCGGTATCGCTGGTCGCACGACGAGCACGATCTGGTCTTCAGCCCACCGGAGCTTTGAAGAACCCCGCGATATCACCGGTCAGATTGCGAACCGGTTTCGAAAAAAAGGCGAGGTGCAGGGAACCGGTTTCGGTGTGCGCCGCGTGAACGCTTCCAGCCTCGCGGATCGCCAATTCACCCGCTTGAACGGTGCCATCGTGGTCGCTGAGAGAGCCTTCGATGATGTAGGTCTGTTCGAGCCCCATGTGCTCATGCGCGGGCGCCTGGGTACCCGGCGCAAAGTGAAACAAGACCGTCGCGCTGCCGGCGGCTTCGTCCCTGTAGAGCACCTTGCAACGGATGCCGGGTCCGAGCTCTTGCCACGCCAGTTCCTCTGTTCGAACCACCCTGGTTTGACCGGGTGTGGGAGCATTTCGTTGCCCGATCGGCGTTGGGATCTCTGACATGTCTGTCTCCTGAGGTTGGGGTCAATCCTCGAAGCGCAGCTTCGAGTCGGTGGCAATCTTCTGATACAGAACGACTTCTTCGGCGATGGCGGTGGCCAAACGGCTTGCCGGTCCGCCTTGGGGCTGCAGCCCCATATCGGCGAAGCGCTTCTGCACACCGGCATCAGCGACGGCGGCGGCTGCAGCGTTGCTCAACAGATCCAGCACAGGCTGTGGCGTCGCTGCTGGCGCCAATATGCCGGCCCAAGACTGCATCTTCGAGAACGGCGCGAGACCAGCTTCCGGGGCCGTGGGCGTGTTCGGAAAACGCGGGTCACGTTTGTCTCCGGTCACGGCCAGCAGCTTGACCTTGCCGGCGTCCACCAGCGGTTTGGCCGAACCGTCGAAGGCCAGTTCCAACAGACCGCCGGCCACGTCGTTCAACGCACCCGCCGTGGACTTGTAGGGAATGTGAACCAGGTAGGTGCCCGTCAATGATTTGAAGTACTCGCCTGCGAAGTGCGCTCCGCTGCCAACGCCAGCACTGCCGTAGCTCAGCTTGCCTGGGTTCTTCTTCGCATAGGCGATGAATTCGGGCAGCGTATTGGCCGGCACTTTGGTGCTGGTGACGATTTGCAGGCTGTAGGTCGCCGCCATGCTGACCGGCGCCAGCGCTCTGACCGGATCGAAACCCGCCTTCGCGTTGACCACGGGAAAGATGCTGTAGCTGGTGTTGGTGAACAGCAGGGTGTTGCCGTCCGCCGCCGCCTTCATCACGGCGTCGATGCCCAAGCGGCCACCTGCACCGGGGCGGTTCTCGATGATGATCGTTTGGCCAAGTCGCTGCGACATCTGCTCCGCAACGAGTCGCGCCGCCTGGTCTGTGATGCCACCGGCTGGAAATGGCACGACCATCTTGATGACGTTTTGTTGCGCGTGGGCAAACCCTGCCGCTGCACCCAGCGTCGCGACCAGCAGGCTGCGACGGGCGTGATTGAACTTCATTCGCATGTTTGTCTCCTTTTTTGTGTTCAGCTGAATGCCGGCGCAAGGCCATCCCAGCACAGGTACTTCACTTCGAGAAACTCCTCGATCCCATACTGCGAGCCTTCGCGCCCCAAGCCGCTCTGCTTCACGCCGCCGAAGGGCGCGACCTCGTTGGAGATCAATCCGCAGTTGATACCGACCATGCCCGACTCGATGGCGGAGGCCACGCGCCAAATGCGTGCGGCGTCGCGGCTGTAGAGGTAGGCGGCGAGGCCGAACTCGGTGGCGTTGGCCATTGCGATGGCGTCTTCGTCTTTCTCGAACTTGAACAACGGAGCCACCGGGCCGAAGGTTTCCTCTATCGCCACCGCCATGTCGGGTGTTGCACCGGTCATGACGGTCGGCTCGAAAAATCGACCGCCCAATGCATGACGCTTGCCGCCATACAACACGCTGGCCCCCTTGCCCGTGGCGTCGGCAATGTGCTCTTCCACCTTGGCCACCGCCGCGTCGTCGATCAGCGGTCCAAGCTGCACGCCTGGCTCCAACCCGTTGCCCACTCGCAGCTTGCCGACGCGCTCGACCAGCTTGGCCGCGAACGCCTCGTAGACACCTGCTTGCACGAGCACCCGGTTGGCGCTGATGCAGGCCTGCCCGGTGTTGCGGAACTTGGCCGCCACCACGCCGTCGGCAGCCGCATCGAGGTCTGCGTCGTCAAAGATCATGAACGGCGCATTCCCGCCCAGCTCCATCGAGCACTTCTTGATGGTGGACGCGGCCTGTGCCAGCAGCATGCGGCCGACTTCGGTCGAGCCGGTGAAGGTGATCTTGCGCACCAAAGGGTGCGAAGTGAGCTGGTTGCCGATGGCTCGGGTGTCGTTGCCCGTGACCACGTTGAACACGCCAGCAGGCACTCCAGCCCGACGGGCCAGCTCGGCCAGCGCGAGCGCCGTGAGCGGGGTCTGGCTGGCGGGCTTGACCACCATGCTGCAGCCTGCAGCCAAGGCCGGCCCAGCCTTGCGGGTGATCATCGCGGCCGGAAAGTTCCAGGGCGTGATGGCGGCGCACACACCAATCGGCTCCTTGAGCACCACGATGCGTGCGGTGTCGCGCGGCGCCGGAATGACATCACCGCGAACACGCTTGGCTTCTTCCGAGAACCACTGCAGGAAAGAAGCGGCATAGTCGATCTCTGTTTTCGCTTCGGCGACCGGCTTGCCCTCTTCAAGCGTGATCAGTGTGGCAAGGTCGTCGCGGTGCTCCTGCATCAGCTCGTACCAGCGATACAAGATCTGCGAACGAACCTTCGCCGTGGTCTGCCGCCAGCGGAGAAACGCCTGGTGCGCCACGTCGATAGCGTTCGCGGTCTCTGCTTCCTTGAAACGCGGTAGCTCCAACAGCACGTCGTTGTTGGCGGGGTTGCGCAAGGCATAGGTGCCATGGGAGGTGGCGTTGATCCACTCTCCGCCAATGAAGGCGCCCGTGCACCACAGTTCCGGGTCTTTCAACAAATGACGCATGTTCGACCTCTTCAGCAGGGGTGGCGACCAACCATGAAGGCCGAGTCGGGGTCGGACGTGACTTCACAGCCAGAGGCCATGAGGCCCTGACGCAGCGACTTCATCCAGCGGTCTGGGATGCGCAACGACGGCGCGCGCATCGGCCCGCCATTGAAGCCCGCCAGCCAGTCCTGGTACTTCCATTGCGTGCGGTTGAGTGCGCCAATGGCCGGCGCAGAAGCGGCCGACGCGGCCATGTTGGCCTGGCGCGCGGGATTGACCTTCCAGTACATCTCCATCGCCTCTTCAAAGCGTCCGGTGCGCGCCAGCTCGAAGGCCCGCGGGTAGTAATCACCCATCCACTGCGTGTTGCTGGTACCGGAGAACTGCAGCTTCATCAGGCTCATCAGCGGGATCGCATCGGCCTCGATCGGGCAACTGATGACCACCTGCTCGCGGAAGTGGTGGTACATCTCGCAGATGCCAGCCGGCAGAGGGAAGCCCTGCTCGGACTTGATCGCCACGATGTTGGGGCAGTCTTTGAGCAACCGTGTCACCAACGCCAGCGACATGCCGGCAGGGTGAACGCGCTCGAAGCCCCAGGTGGGGATGGGGAACAGCATGACGCCCAGATCGGTGGCATCACAGAATGCCTTCGTGTAGTCGTAGATGTCCTGTTCGCTGGTCGGCCAGAAATTCGACGGGTAGGACAGCAACACCAGATCGGCACCGGCCTTTTCAGCAAGCTTGACCGCCTCGATGTTGTCGGCCAGCGTGCCGAAGGCGGCGTGGAAAAGCAGACCAAACTTGCTGCCCGCCGCCTCTCGCGCCAACGCGGTGAATTGGGCATTCTCTTGCGCAGTGATCGCTAGCTCTGAACACAGCAGCGTGTACGTGAAGCCGAGCTTCACCACGCGCTCGACGTCGTGGCGGATACCGCGTTCGTTCAGCGACTTGAGATCGTTGGTGTAGCTGGGAATCGTCACGGCGGCGCAGCCGATAAGGTTGTCACGTGCCCAGGCACGGGCGTCTTTGCGTTGGTAGGCTGGCATGGAAGGTCTTTCGGTTGTGAACGGGGTTGTGGGCCTTGTCAGGCGCTACTTGGAGATGGGCACGATGCTGTGAGGCATTTCGGTACCGACGCCACGGGCGCGGGCGCGCTCAAGCAGCATTTCTGCGGTGATGATGTCTTGCAGGCCAGAGCCGACAGACTTGTAGACGACGATGTCTTGGGGTTGGCGCAAAGTCTTGCCCGCAACCAGGTCTGAGAGGGGGACGAGCTTGCTGGCGAAGTCCACACCGGCGCGCGTGGCCGCGATCATGTCGCCGGTGTCGTGCCCCACCTCCTCAGGCATGTCAGCCACCACCCAGGTGGCGCGGGCAATCACCTGCTCATCGACCTCGCGCTGCTCGGGCAGAGTGGATCCGATCGAGACGACGGTCATGCCGGGCTCCAGCCATTCACCTCGGAGCACGGGACTCTCATCCCGGCTGCGGGCTGCGCAGAGCACGACGTCTACACCAGCGATGGCCTCTTGTGGCGAACCCGCCGTCTCGACAGCCAGGTCATGCGACTCAAGGAACGCAGCGGCGAACTTCTCACGACTGGCCGGTGTCGGGCTGAACACCCGAGCGCTGGCGATGGTGCGCACCGCGGCGAGCGCGGCGAGCATGCCCCGGGCTTCGAAGCCCGAGCCGATCACGCCGACTTTCAGCGGCCGACCCGGCGCGGCGGCGTCCACGGCCACGGCCGCCGTGGCCGCTGTGCGGATGCCGGTAATGCGGTTGCCGTCGATGAGCGCGGCCAGCGCCATGGTCTTCTGGTCAAACAGCGAAATCAGGTAGCTCGCACGCTTCACCTTCATGCCGGCGGCAATCAGCTTGCAGCCCATGTGCCCGCCACTCGGAGACACAGCCGTGAGGCCGCGCAGCCACATGCCATCGCCGCGCGCCATGGAGCGCAGCGGCACCATGGCTGGTGCGATCGGGCTCGCGTAGGCTGTGCGCAGCGCGCCAAAGGCGGCTTTCCAGTCCGTCAGCTGCGCAACGTCATGGTCCGTGAGAAAAAGAGTCGGTACGACTTCGATGGCCGATTCGGCTTGATGGGTTCCCAATGCAGTCTCCAGTGATTCCGGCGATGCTATGGGGGCGGGTGCCATCGAGGTAGACGCACTGAGCGAAAGCAGCTTTCCGATTCCCGGATGGCTTCGCCGTTCAGTGGCCTGGCGGGAAGCCCCGCCCGCAGCGCTCGCGGCCCTGTGTTCAAGCTCGCCAGACGAAGAGGTTCGCAACTGTTCCTGGGCTCTTAGAGCTCGTTCTTGTCCATCCCAAGCCAGAGAAGACCTATTTGATGGAGCAAAGCATTGCAGGGCACCACCAAAGGCCAGGACACGTGATGAAAATCACTTTTCCACCCACCGGAACACCCAAAACACCATCTCTGCCCACAATCACTTCCGCTGGGAAACAAAAGAAGGCGAGCTTGCGGACTCGGCCTGTGACAACCGACGGAGACGAGATGACCGAACACAACGAGGCCGCGGGCCATGGGCAAGCCCAGGCGGGCGAGACCAGCACCGATGTGGATGTGCTGATCGCCGGCGGCGGTCCGTGCGGGCTGATGCTGTCCATCGAGCTGGGGCGGCGCGGCATTCGCTGCTTGCTGGTGGACCCCAAGCCCGGCACAGCGTTCAACCCCCAGGCCAATGCCACGCAGGCCCGCACGATGGAGCACTTTCGTCGGCTGGGCTTCGCACAAGACATCAGAGAGCAAGGTTTGCCGCTGGACCACCCCACCGACATCGCCTACTTCACCCGTTTCACCGGCCACGAGCTGGCCCGCCTGGCACTGCCAACGGCCCGGCAAGCGACCGAAGCCATCAAGACCATGCGGGGCTCATGGAGCGCGGCCGAGTTGCCGCACCGTGTGTCGCAAAAATTCGTCGAGGCCACGCTGCTGCGCCATGCGCGCGCGCTCGACTCGGTCGATATCCGCTACCTCCATGCGCTGGAGTCCTTCGAGGACCTCGGCGCTCACGTGAGCGCGACGGTTCGCTCCGAGGCCGACGGCCGCTCCACGCGTGTGCGCGCCCGCTACCTGGTGGGCGCTGACGGCGCTCGCAGCATGGTGCGCCGTCAGCTGGGCTTTGGCTGGGAGGGCGCCACGGGTATCAAGCGCGACTTCATGGGCGGGAAGATGTTCGCGGTCTACCTGCGCGCGCCAGCGTTCTATGAGCGGGTGGCGCATGCGCGCAGCTGGATGTACGTC
>JBIIQD010000098.1:0-7389 GCA_044342265.1 Hydrogenophaga sp.
CACATTGGCCGCCTCCACCAGGGGCGCCAGTTCTGCGTAGCCGGTCGGTTCCAGAAGCGGCGCAAGATCGTCTGGCGGGCGACGTGCAATCTGTTGCGTCAGAGAGCGCAGGGGTCGCAACCCCAGCCAGACCGCCAGCGCCATCGGCACAACCACAAAAGGCAGCGCCAGCAGCAGGTAGCCCAAGATGTCCTTGCCGATCAAGGCAATCGCCGTGGCGTCGCTCATCACCGGCACCCATACCGCCAAACGCCAGTGCGCGTCCTCCTGCACCACGACCCAGTGGCGTGTCCCCTGGACTTCGATCTCACCAGACGCATTGGAACCCGCTGCATCTGGCAAAGGCATTCCCTCTGATTCGTAGACGGCAGAACCATCGACAGACCGGAGCTGAAGCCTCAGCGAGCCGGTCGCCGACGTCTCCGCATTGCGGCGCATTTCGTTGTACTGGCGGTCGGCCGCCAGCAACGCCACTCGGGCCTGCGGCACGTCCAGACCTTCCAGGGAATTCAACGTCGCCCGGACGACTTTCCGAAACGATTCGAGGTCCCGCACATCCTGCTTGAACGTCCAGAAGTCTTTCAGGGACAGCACCAACCAGACCAGCACCAACGCCGCCAACAGCGCTAGCACTGTGCGCCGCAACAGAGAAGGTCCCAGCCAATGCTTCATGCGACCAGTTGATAACCCACACCGCGCAATGTGCGGATGCGGTGGGCGCCGATCTTGCGCCGCAGGTTGGACATGTGAACCTCGATCACGCTGCCCTCCAGCGGTTCGCCCAGGGGCTGCAAGCGGCGCCCCAGCGCGCTCTTGGACACCACCGCCTCCGGGTTGCGCGCCAGCGCTTCGAGCAGCTGAAACTCGCGCCCTGAAAGCTCCAAAGCTTCCCCGTCCACCCAAGCGCAACTCTCTTTCGGCGCAATCTCCAGATCCCCGATGCGCCAACGCTCGCTGGCCTGGCGCGCGTGGCGCCGGTGCAGAGCGCGCAAGCGCGAGATCAGCTCTGCCATCGCGAAAGGCTTGGCCAGGTAATCGTCGGCCCCTTCGTCCAGCCCGGCCAGACGTTGCGACAACTCGGCGCGAGCAGAGATCACCATCACGGGCACCAACCAGCCCGCTCGGCGCCAGCCGCGCATCAGGTCCATGCCGTCCACCTGCGGCAGCCCCAGGTCCAGCAGCACCGCATCAATACCCGTGGCTTCCAGCCCCAGAACACCAGCCGCAGACCGGTGCCACAGCACCGTGAGCCCTTCCTGTCGCAAAGCGCTCAGGATGGCCTGCCCGAGGTCCAGATCGTCTTCAATCAACAGCACATGCATGGCAGCAGTCTATCGAGGCCCGCTTTGGTTTCGCTAAAGGCTGGCGCACTACGCTGCGCACTTCGGCAATTCAAAGAACACATACAACATGACCACCCACCACCGCCGCACCACCCTCAAAGGACTGGCGCTTGCTTTGGGCGCCGCTGTGCTTCCTGCATGCGCGAGCCGTCAACCGCCGACACCGCCCATCCGCCAGGGCGATACCGCTGCCGCGATGGTCCAGCTCCAAGCCTGGTTGCAACAGCAATGGCGGCAGCACTCCTCGGTCAACCTGAGTGTGGCGGTACTGGACGGCGAGCAACTGGCATGGTCCGGCGGCTTCGGTCAGGCCGACCCTCCTCGAATATTGGCGGCAACCGCCCGCAGCCGCTACCGCGCGGGGTCGATTTCCAAGGTGTTTACCACGATGGCGGCCATGCAGCTGAGCGAACAAGGGCGGCTCGACCTGGACGCGCCCTTGAGCGATGCCTTGCCAGGATTCAGGATGCGCAGCCGTTTCGCGGGCGCCCGCCCAGTCACCGTACGACAGATCCTGCAACACCGCTCAGGTCTGCCCTCGGACAGGGCGCAGGGCATGTGGACCGACACGCCTGTTGACCTCGAAGGCTTGGTGCTGGCGCTGCGCGATGAGTACCTGGCGTTCCCACCTGGCGAAGTCCAGTCGTATTCCAACATCGGTTTTTCGCTGCTGGGCGCGGCCATCGAGCATCTTACCGGCGAGCCGTTCGCGCGCCACATGCAGACCCAATTGCTGGAGCCCATGGGCATGCTCGACTCAGCCTTTGAGATCGCGCCGCCTGACGGCCCAAACGCTGCAGTCGCATTGGACATCAAGGGCAAGGTCGAGCAGGAACCAGGCTTGCGCGACATGCCCGCTGGAGGACTCAACACCACCGTGGTCGACCTGCTGCGATTGGCGCGCCTGTGGTTTGCCGAGGGTCGCCTGACCGGTCGTCAAGTCCTTTCGCCGCGCTCGATCATGGCCATGCAGACCGCGCCTGCCGAACCGCCGTTGAGCGACTCCGCCCATGTGGGGCTAGGCTGGCACCTGCTGGACGAAGAGTTCGACGGCGTCGGCCCTCTGCTCTGGCACGCAGGCGGCACGCCCCACCACCACGCCCAGCTCATGCTGCTGCCTCAGTTGAAGCTGGCGGTGTCGGTGATGTCCAGCGCGGTGGGTGCGGGCGAACTCGCACAAGAGGCCGCCCTCAAAGCGCTGGCCCTGATGGCCACCGCCCGAACCGGCACAGACCCTGTGCGACCGCTGCGCCAGGGCAAAGACAGCGCCCACCCGCCGGTCGCGCTGAACACGCTCAGCGGCCACTACGACACGCCGCTGGGTGTGGTCCACCTTAAGAACAACGGGACTCACACCAGCGCAGAAGCCATGGGCAAGCGACTTGGCCTCACCCAGGACGCCAACGGCTACGCCCGGTTGCAATTCAGACTGCTAGGCCTGTTTCCAGTGAACTTAGGTCGGCTCGCGGAAGTCGCTTTCACCCGGCACGACGTACCCAACGGACAGACCTGGCTGCTGGTACGGCGCAAGGGCCGGTTCACGTTGCTGGGAACCCAGCTCGAACCGGTGCCGATCCCCGCAAGCTGGCGCCAGCGACTGGGCACCTACCGCTACGCGGGCGACGACCCGCTTCTCGCCGAGCAGTTCAAAGCGGTCCGCCTGTTTGAAGAGGCTGGCCTGCTGCTGGCAGAAGTTGACGCTGGGCCAGAGAGCACGCGCTTGGCGCTGGCGCCGGTGGACAAAGAGCACGCCATCGTGCGCGGTCTGGGGCGTGGGCGCGGCGACACTGTGCACGCGAGCCAGGAAGGCAGCGACACCGTGCTGACCGCCAATGGCATGCGCTTCGTGCGGCAGGTGAGCGCTTGACACGGCGCACGTGGTCGTGTCGTTGGGTCGCGTGGGTACTGCCACTGACCTTGTGGGCCTGTGCGAGCGCCCCCGCCACGCCCGAACCTGCACACGACATCCGGGGCAACGGCCGGCCCACCGTGGTGCTGGCCTCGGGCTTTGCGATGCCACGCAGCACCTGGAAGGCGGTGGCTGACAACCTATCGCAGGACTTCACGGTGTTCACTTTCGACCGGCCCGGCTACGGCCGCCAACCAGACACGGACCGACCACGTGACCCCTGCACCATCGCGACAGAGACCCGCCAGGCGCTGCGGTCAGCGGGTCTGCTTCCGCCCTATCTGCTGGTGGGCCATTCGCTCGGCGGTCTCCATCAATACGCCTTCGCCCGCCTTTACCCGCAAGAGGTCAGCGGCTTGGTGCTGTTGGACCCGACGCACCCAAGCCACTGGGCCACCTTGCAAGCCAGCCAACCGATGCTCGCCAAGGCCCTGAAGGGCATGGTGGCACTGCGGCTTGAACAGGCACTGCGAAACGAGTTCAGACAGCAGGCACAGTGTTTGGAGCCGCTGGTGGCCACAGCCGCACCGGCGCCACCGGGACGGCTGCTGTTCAGTCGACGTTACCGCGAGATTGAAAAAGACTTCTCGCCGGCAGTGCAACAACTTCAGGAAGACTGGAAAACGCTGACCGGCGGGGCAGCAGCCAGCCTTCTGTGGGACAGCGGACACCATATCCAAACCGAGCGACCCGACGCGATCGCCAACGCCGTGCGAGCGCTGGCCGGGCGTGCCCCTGCTGCGGTACGACAGGGGACACAGGTGAACGTCGGTGCCCGAGGCGATTGGAGCCTGACCCTAGGAGCGACCCGCCAGCAGACCGTCGAGGCACGGCTCGGTCCACCCAACGAGATCCAACGCGACGGAGACCGAACCGTCTGGGTGTACACCGCGCCCGGCGTCCGTGTACCACTCGCGATCAGCCTGATTCCCGTGATTGGCGACATCGCCGACCTGATCGAACTGGGTCAATCGGGGATAGACCGGTACGAAACGATCATCGAGTTCGATGTCCAGGGTGTGGTGCAGCAGGCACGCCGCCGGCGGATTGAAGACTGACCTTGCTCGCACGGACCAACACCGACGAGGTTTCAACCCGCCAACCCCACCACCAACGCCGACACATCCATTGCAGCCCAAGCCCGCTGCCCCTTGCGTGCGGCCAACGGGTGCTCCGCAAACCCTACCCATTGCCCACCACCGTCCAGCGACAGCACCACCTCGTCGCGTCCCTGCCCCCGCGCCAGCCGCTCAATACGTCCAGGCAACACACACTGGTTCGGCGCACCCGGCACCTCACCCCGACCGATGCGCACCGCCGTCGCCTTGCACAGCACCAGCACCTCCAGTCCCGCGCGCAGCGCGAGCAGGTCCACGCTCTCGCGCGTCACGCTCGAGGTCAGCAGCGCCTGCCCCGGCGTGCGCAGCTGCACCAGCACCGTTGAGTCGGCTGGTCCCAGCGGGCGCAACTCCTCTACGCGACAGGGCAGCTGGTTGCGCATGCTGGTGCGCAAACCCAGGCCCATCGGCAGCGCAGACCCTCCCGCAAACCGCGCCAGCACCGCCGCGCGCGCCACCGCCAGCTCGTCCGCCAGCGCGAGCAGTTGCAGACCCTGCGGCGTGATGCGCGCCCCACCACCACCCGAGCCGCCCACCGTGCGTTCTACCAGTGTCTGCCCGCTCAGGTTGCTCAGCGTGTCAATCGCCTGCCATGCCGCCTTGTAGCTGATGCCCGCATCGCGCGCGGCCTGCGAGATCGAGCCCGTCTCCGCCACATGGCGCAGGACCTCCAGGCGCTTGTCGCTGGGGGTATGGCCGAGGGCTTCGGAGAAAGCGGCGTGGACAAAGTTTTGGGTCATGGCGCGTTGAAGGGGATCAGTACCCGAAGTACCGGACGCCGAAGGCCGAAGGCCGACGGACCGATGTGTAAACCATTGCAAGCCGATAGAGATAAGGGCAATGCTCTGATAACCTGAACGATTGGGAAGTAAAAACTCTGTGTTTCCATCATTTCTCCCCAACCATCTGATTCGCCCGACCTATGCCACTGCCCAATAACAATTGCTGCGATCACCGATCCGAAGCCTCCAAGAGCTCCAGTGGCGGCAACCCGCTGTTACCAACTGACGTTACTCGTCCTAAGCGCTCGCCGCGAGTGAAACGTCTTGCTCCGATCTTCGCCCTGCTATTCCCTCTGTTCTTTTCAGCTTGCACCATGCAAACAGAAACCTTCGATTCAGACACCTGGAAAGCCCAGCGCGGCGTCAGCGCCAGAGACAACAAACGCATCGACATGGTCCCAACACTGGAAGCCAACGTCCGCGCGGGAATGACACGCACAGAGGTGATTGGCCTTCTCGGTGAACCCGACTCCCGCAACAGCGAAACCGATACCGACAGGTACTTCCTTGGTCTGCCATTGGGCCCCGACGAACAGTACTACGAGATTCGATACCTGAACGGTGTCGTATCGAGCCTTAGGTTAGGACAATTCTGACCCCGCACTGCCATCGCGCAACCGAGGGAGTTCACTTTGAGCGCACCACGCCCCGATCTAAACACGATCCGCACCCAGTACCAGGTGCCAGATGATGAGGTGATCACCTATCGACCGCGAGCTTACGGCGCGGTCGATATCCCGTTCACCAGTGGTCGACAGATGACAAAGACAGAAGGCGAACTGCTGGACAGTCTGACGCTGCGTCGCGGCTTGCTCGGGCTCAGAGAATTCAAAGACATCGCGAGTGATGCATTCACGCGAGGCGTTGAGCGCTTCCCCGACAACACCGTACCGAGCGGTCTTGCCGAGGACCGTGTACGCGAATGGCAAGGCAACGACGGTCATCGCGACGCCTTCCGTCACGCCTACTGGAGCGCGCGACTGGCGCAGGAATATGGCTCCGACTGGGCGCGCGCGTTCACCACGGCGCACGAGGGCCTGCCCGGCAACGTGGCCAACCGCGAAGCGATGGACCTTTACAACAATTCAATTGGTCTGCGGATCGGCGCTGCCAACCCAAACGCCACATCAGAACAGCTCGCTGATCTCATACAGGAAGCCGTCACAAGAGGCGATACGGTGGTCATCAACAGCGGGGGCAACCTGCAATGGAGCGACCGCGTGCCCATTGGCCAGCACGGGCTCACTCGCGAAGAAGTGATCGACCCACATATGCGAACGCCCGATGTCGTTCCGACGAAGAGCGTGGCAGCAATGGAGACAACCAATGGTCTTGACGGCCGCAGCAGCGGCACTGCCGTTGCTGCGGCGCCAGAACCGCACAGTTCGACCACCCCTCTCTCGCCATCCGCCCAGGCCCTGCTGACCGACAGCGAGCAACAAGTTCGCCAAATGGCCGAGCGACACGGCATCCTTTGGGACAAAGGCCTGGACAACACTGTGGCCGCCGTGGCACACCATGCGCGAGCAGAGGGCCTCACTGGCATCAACAAGTTCCACGTATCGAATGGCCAGATTCGATACGGGCAGTACGACGGCTACACTTTGAAAGACGGCAGCATTGATGCTCGCGTCGCGGCCAACACACCAGCGATTCAGTCGCGCGAAATGCTGGCTGAGACCGACCGTGTCATGAGCCAGCCAAAAGAAATCAGGATCGCCGAACAACCTGTCCAGGACTTGAGCTTGCGTGCTTGAACCGGCAGGTTGCTCAACGTTTCAATCGCCTTCCACCCCGCCTCGTGGCTGATGCCCGCGTCGCTCGCGGCCTGCGAGATCGGGCCCGAATCCGCCACAAGGCGCAGGACCTCCAGGCGCTTGTCGCTGAGCGCATGGCCGAGGGCTTCGGAGAAAGCGAGTTGGTGTGCGCGGTCGGACATCGTCCAGTTGTTTCACGCTGCTAGGCACTGCGCCAACGTCCTTTGAAGGTCTCGCCGCTGACGAGCGCTTTGATGCACTCTCGGCCCTGCGACAGACAGTGGCTCAAGCAGACATTGCTCGACATCGGCAGGAACATCTACCCTGCGAACGCCCTGGGGTCACGAGTCAATCAGCGGTGCGATCTTCAGTGGCAGCAACCGGGACACCGCTTTGTCTTTGAATGCTTGTGTGTATCGAGCCACTTTCGTCCTTCATCGCCGCCCCCGGGTTCTTGGTTCTATCGGGGCGACAACTATT
>JBIIQD010000099.1:0-7351 GCA_044342265.1 Hydrogenophaga sp.
CGCGCACCGGCCATCCCGATGTGCCGGCGTTCCACCACGATCTGTACCGCGGCATGTGCGCGGGCGTGCACCCGGATGCGCCATCGCACGGTCGCTGGTGGGTGATGGAGCAGCAACCTGGCCCGGTGAACTGGGCGCAGTGGAACCTTGCGCCACACGATGGCATGGTGCGGCTGTGGACCTGGCAGGCCTTTGCCCACGGCGCCGAGGTGGTGAGCTACTTCAGGTGGCGTCAGGCGCCGTTTGCGCAGGAGCAAATGCATACGGGTCTGCTCCGCCCGGACTCCAGCCAGGATCAAGGCGGCTTGGAGGCCATGCAGGTGGGTCAAGATCTCAGCGACCTGTGCGAAACGATGACCCAAAGCGAGCTCGTCGTGCGCAACCGCGTCGCGCTGGTGTTCGACTACGAAGGTCTGTGGATGGGCCAGATACAGCCTCAGGGCAAAGACCATGACGGCCTTGCCCTGGCCTTTCGCCTGTACAGCGCGCTGCGCCAGCTCGGCCTGGACGTGGACGTCGTGGGTCCACAGGCGCCGATGTCGGCCTATCAGCTGATCGTCCTGCCGGTCTCGACGCACGTTTCATCAGCGCTGCTGGAGGCACTTCAAGACAGCACGGCGCAGTTGGTCTTCGCGCCGCGCGCGGGCAGCAAGACGCAGGACATGCACCTGCCGCCCGAACTGCCGCCCGGACCCCTGCAGAGCCTGCTGGGACTCAAGGTGAACCGCGTCGCTTCGCTGCCACCGGGTTTTGAGGAGCGCGGACGCTTGCTGGGGCAGCCGACCACCGTCACCGGTTGGTTTGAAGACCTGGCGCTTCACGGCGCACGCGCCCTGGCCACGCTCGACGATGGGCGTCCGATCGTCGCATTGAACGACCGGGCCTGCTATGTGGCTGGCGGCATGGACGAAGCCAGTTGGCTGCGATTGCTTGAAGACCGCGCCACAGCAGCAGGCCTGGTGTCGCAGCGTTTGCCCACCGACCTGCGCATCAGCCGCGTGGGCGACTTCAGCGTGGTCCAGAACTTCTCCGCCGAGTCGATCGATTGGTCTCCGACCAGCGCCTCGGCGGATCTCTTGTTGGGAGACGCCAGCGTGGCGGCACGAGGTCTCTCCATCTGGCGTCTCGACAGAAACGCCGATTGATTTCCCCCTGTCCTTACCCTAAACAAAGGAGACTTTCCGTGAACTTCAAACTGAAAACCCTGGCGCTGAGTGCCGTGCTGAGCTTGGGCGCCCTGGCGGCCCAGGCCGGCGTGATCACACTCAACACCGACGCCTCCGATCCCGCGCCCAAAGCCGCTTTCGCGCAGCTGGTCAAAGACTTCGAAGCGGCCCACCCTGGCATCACCGTCAAGATCAACACCTTCGACCACGAAGGATTCAAGACCTCGATCCGAAACTTCCTGACCGCCGATGCACCCGATGTCGTGACCTGGTACGCCGGCAACCGCATGGCTCCGTTTGTCGACGCTGGACTGTTCGAAGACGTGTCCGACGTGTGGAAAGCCGAAGGACTGGAGAAGTCTCTGGCATCAGCCGCGTCGTCCATGACCCAAAAAGGTAAGCAGTGGGGCATTCCGTACACCTACTACCAGTGGGGCGTGTACTACCGCAAGGACATCTTCGACAAGCTGGGCATCGCCGAACCCAAGTCCTGGGACCAACTGGTCGCCGCCAGCAAGAAGCTCAAAGAGAACAAGATCACGCCGTTCGCCATCGGCACCAAGGCCACCTGGACCACTGGCGGCTGGTTCGACTACATGAACCTGCGCGTGAACGGCTACGCGTTCCACATGGACCTGACCGCCGGCAAGGTGCCCTACACCGACAAGCGCGTGCAAGCCGTGTTCGACAAGTGGGACCAGCTGGTCAAGCCGGGCTACTACCTGGAGAACCACGCTTCCTACCAATGGCAGGAGGCCTTGCCCGCGTTCGTCAAGGGTGAAGCCGCGATGTACCTGATGGGCAACTTCGCCGTGGCCCCCATGCGCGAGGCTGGCCTCAAGGACGAACAGATTGGCTTCATGCAGTTCCCGGAGATCACCAAGGGTGTCCCGATGGCTGAAGACGCACCCACCGACACGCTGCACATCCCGTCCAAAGCCAAGAACAAGGCCGACGCGCGCAAATTCCTGGCCTATGTGGCCAGCGCCAAAGCGCAAAGCGTCATGAACAAGACCCTGGGGCAGCTGCCGGTGAACAACCAGGCCACCAGCCCGGACGACAAGTTCCTCAAGGCCGGCTTTGCCATGTTGTCCAGCGCCAAGGGCCTGGCGCAGTTCTATGACCGCGACGCGCCCGCCGAAATGGCCAAAGCCGGCATGGACGGCTTCCAGGAATACATGCTCAAGCCTGAGCGCCGGCAAGCCATCCTGCAGCGCCTGGAGTCCGTGCGCAAGCGCGCCTACAAGTAAGCACTGGTCCTGAATGCCCGGGGTCTTGGCCCCGGGCTTCTTTGCGCACCTCTACACCCATGTCCACACCCAACGCCCACCCCAGTTCGTGGTGGTCTCGCCACCAAAAGACGCTGGCGCCCTGGTTGTTTCTGACCCCGGCGTTGCTGATGTTTTCGGTGTACGTGATCGCCCCGATTTTTGAGTCGATGGCGCTCAGTCTGTACGACTGGGATGGCCTGGGCACACCCACTTTCATCGGCCTCCAGAACTACGTCGACCTTTGGGAAGATCCCGACTTCTGGATGGCGCTCAAGAACAACCTCATCTGGATCTTCGGCTTCATGCTGGCGGTGCCAGCGGGCCTGTTTCTCGCCCTGTTTCTGAACCAGACGGTGTTTGGCATTCGCCTGGTGAAGTCGCTCTTTTTCTTCCCGTTCGTGATCTCGCAGGTGGTGCTGGGTCTCGTGTTTTCCTGGTTCTACGATCCGTCCAACGGACTGTTGGCGCTGCTGTTCAAGTCGGTCGGCGCCGAGCCGCTGGCCATCCTGTCGGACGACACCATCGTCACCTACGGCATCGTGGTCGCCGGCCTGTACCCGCAGATCGCCTACTGCATGATCCTTTACCTCACGGGTCTGAACAGCGTGCGCCCGGACCTGATCGAAGCGGCTCGCCTGGAAGGCGCCAAGGGCTGGACCATGCTCTGGCGCGTGGTGCTGCCGCAGTTGCGCCCCGCCACCTTCATTGCCGTGGTCGTGACCATCATCGGTTCGCTGCGCAGCTTCGACATGATTTCCATCATGACCCAGGGGGGGCCCTACGGATCGTCGCGCGTGCTCGCCTACTACATGTACGAGGTGGCCCTGTCCGAGTACGGCTACCGCATGGGCTATGGCACAGCGATCGCCACCGTGCTGTTCTTCATCATGCTGGTCTACATCGGATTCGTGCTGCGCCGCATCTACCGCCAAGAGCAGGAGTCCTGAATGTTCCCCACGCCGATTGAAAAGGCCTCTGCGCCCACACGCTGGCTCTACAAGGTGGCGTTGCCCATCAGCCTGCTGGTGTGGCTGCTGCCCATCATCGCGGTGATGCTCACTTCGCTGCGCGGTCAGGGCGACCTGGCCTCTGGCAACTACTGGGGCATCCCCTCGCAGTGGATGCTGATCGAGAACTACAGCGCCGTGTTCCAGAACACGCCAATGCTGCAGTTTGTGTTGAACAGCTTCTATGTGACGGTGCCCACCGTGATCGGCACCGTGGTGCTCAGCACGCTGGCCGGCTTTGCGCTCGGCACCTACCGTTTCAAGTTCAACATGCTGGTCTTTCTGCTGTTTGTGGGCGGCAACTTCGTGCCCTTTCAGATCCTGATGGTCCCGGTCCGCGAGCTGTCGCTGGCGATGGGCATGTACGACACCACGATGGGCTTGGTGCTGTTTCACATCGCTTTCCAGACCGGCTTCGCCACCTTCTTTCTGCGCAACTTCATCCGCGACCTGCCCTACGAACTGATCGAGGCAGCGCGCATCGAGGGCGCCAGCGAATGGCAGATTTTTTACCGCGTCGTGCTGCCTTTGGTGAGGCCTGCGGTGGCCGCCGTGGCGGTGCTGATCTTCACCTTCATCTGGAACGACTATTTCTGGGCCACAGTCCTGATTCAAGGCGACCACGCCATGCCAGTCACGGGTGGTCTGAAGTCGCTCAATGGCCAGTGGGTGGCGCAATGGCAGCTGGTGTCTGCCGGGTCGATTCTCGCGGCGATGCCCCCGGTGATCATCTTCTTTTTGCTGCAAAAGCAGTTCATCGCCGGGCTGACCATCGGCGCCACCAAAGGCTGATGGCTGTCCATGTCCCATTGGTTTTTGCACGGCCCTGCCTCCAGCCTGCTGTTGTTCGCTCCAGCCCCCCACGACCTGCACCAGGCCCCGGTCGTCCGCTACTGGGGTCCGCGCCTGCCCGATGCGTCGGCGCCCGTGTCCGCCTGGCGCGACGAACGTGCCAGCCCGCCCTCGTCGCTGGACGTCGGACTGGCGCCCACGCTGTTTCCCAGCCTGGGGTTTGGTGATGCCAGCCAGCCGGGTCTGCGCGCACACCGTGACGGTCAGGGTTTTGGCTTTTCCTCAGACCACTGCTCGGTCACGGCGAACGCAGCGAACAACCGCCTGGACATCCAGCTGCTGGACCACGCCAACCAGATCGCCGTTCAGATCGGTGTGCGCCTGGACGCGAATGACACACTGCACATCACCACCGGCTTGAGCAACCTGGGAAGCGCGCCGCTGCAGGTGGATGCCCTGGTCAGCGCCAACCTCTACCTGCCCGGCCAGATCGACACGGTGCACAGTTTCCACGGCCAATGGTCCAACGAGTTTCAGTGGCAGTCACAGGCGTTGACCCACGCCCAGTGGCGGCAGGAAAATCGCGCGGGCCGCACCTCTCACCAGGTGTTCCCCGGCGCTGTGGTCGCCAGCGCCAGCACCGGCTGGCACAGCGGCCCTTGTTACGGCGCACACCTGGCCTGGTCCGGCAATTTTTCGCAGACCATCGACACACTGGACGATGGCCTGCGCCAGTGGCAACTCGGTGTGGCGTTTGCGCCTGGCGAGCTGGTGTTGCTGCCCGGTGCCCGTCTGGAAGCCCCCAAGGTACTGGCCAGCTTCAGCGCCGCAGGCCGCAACGGCCTGATGCAGAACTTTCACGCCGCGATGCGCGCGACGGTGCAGTGGCCCGGTGGTCAGGCCGCGCCGCGCCCGGTGCATCTGAACACCTGGGAAGCGGTTTACTTCGACCACAACCTGGACGACTTGAAAGACTTCGCCACGCAGGCCGCTGGCGTCGGTGTGGAGCGTTTCATTCTGGATGACGGCTGGTTCCAGGGACGGCACGACGACCGCAGCTCGCTGGGCGACTGGTGGCCCGACGCCGACAAGTACCCCGAAGGCCTCGCGCCGCTGGCCCACCACGTGACAGGGCTGGGCATGCAGTTCGGTCTGTGGGTCGAACCCGAGATGGTCAACCCCGACTCTGACCTGTACCGCGCGCACCCGGAGTGGGCTTTCGCCGCGCCAGCCAAAACCCAGCAAACCGCACGCCACCAGCTGGTGCTCAACACCGCACTGCCCGAGGTGCAGGTCTACCTCTTTGAGAAGCTCGACGTCCTGCTCCGCACCTTGCCCATCACGTACCTGAAATGGGACATGAACCGCGACCTCACGCAAGCCGTGGGTGCCGATGGGCGGGCGGGCTACTGGGGCTTCGTGCAAGGTCTGTATGCGCTGCTGGCCCGCATACGTGCGGCCCATCCCCACGTGGAGATCGAAAGCTGTGCGTCGGGCGGTGGCCGCATGGACGCGGGCGTGCTCGCCCACACCCACCGGTTCTGGACCAGCGACAACACCGATGCCCTGTCCCGCGTGGGCATCCAGCGTGGTGCGCTGCAATTCTTCCCTCCTGAGGTGCTGGGGGCTCACATCGGTCCCGTGCCTTACCACACCACCGGCCGCACGCAGTCGCTGGATTTCCGGGCTGGGGTGGCGCTGCCGCTGCACCTGGGGATTGAGCTCGATGTGCGCGCCATTGATGCCGATGAGCGCGCCCAGTTGGCGTCGTGGCTGGCGCTCTACAAATCGCTTCGCAGCCAGTTGCACCAGGGCGCCATGTGGCTGGGCGAGTGCGGCGATCACATCCTCTGGCAGGCACACGGTGATTCGAGAAATCTGGTGGTGTTCGTGATCCGTACCGCACCCACCGACGCGCGCCACAGCCCGCCGCTGTGCCTGCCCATGCTGGACCCTGGGTGCCGCTACGTTGTCCGACGCATCGACCCCCAGGGGATCGGCGTCCCCAACGCGGGTCAAGACGCGCCGCTGCATCGGCTGCTGCGCGCCGGTCAGGCCCACAGCGCCCACGGTGCCTGGCTGGTCCAGGCCGGTTTTCCGCTGGCGCGCATGGCCGCCGAGAGCGTGCAGATCTACCAATTCACCGCCGAGTCTGCATGAACAACGCACCGGGTCTTTCCGAACCAACCCCCCTACCCGAAGCCCCGGACGCAGGCATGCCCGTGCACACCGCATTCGATCCCGCAGACCACCCGCATCGCCGCTACAACCCGCTCAAAGGCGAGTGGGTGCTGGTGTCACCGCACCGGGCCAGGCGCCCCTGGCAAGGTGCGCAGGAAGTCACCCACGAAGCGCCGTTGCCAGCGCACGACCCAGGATGTTATCTCTGCGCAGGCAACGTCCGGGTCAATGGAGAGGTGAACCCCGCCTACACCGGCACCTACGTGTTCGACAACGATTTTGCGGCGCTGATGCCCGACACGCCAGACGCATCCGACAGCGGCGATACCTTGTTTGTGCACCAGGGCGTGCGCGGCGTCAGCCGCGTGATTTGCTTTTCTCCCGACCACAGCAAGACGCTGCCCGAGCTAAGCCTGGATCAGATCGGTGGGGTGATCGACACCTGGGCAGAACAGACCCGCGAACTCGGCGAGCGGTACCCCTGGGTGCAGGTGTTCGAGAACAAGGGCCAGGCCATGGGCTGCTCCAACCCACACCCGCACGGTCAGGTCTGGGCCTGCTCATTCCTGCCCAACGAAGTCGAACGGGAAGACCAGGCGCTGCGCGCCCATCAGGCCCAGCACAGGCGCAACCTGCTGCTCGACTGCGCCGAGCGCGAGGCGGCCGGCGGCACCCGCACCGTGGTGCTGACCGACCACTGGATCGCAGTGGTGCCGTTCTGGGCGGCATGGCCCTTTGAAACCTTGCTACTGCCCCGCTTTGCCGTCTCACGCTTGCCCGATCTGAACGAGGCACAGCGCCTCGACCTGGCGCTGGCATTGCAGCAGTTGACCACGCGCTACGACAACCTGTTCCAGACCAGCTTCCCCTACTCCATGGGCTGGCACGGCGCGCCCTATCTGGAAGGCGACCAGAGCCACTGGCAACTGCACGC
>JBIIQD010000100.1:0-7347 GCA_044342265.1 Hydrogenophaga sp.
GTTCACTGGCGTCGCGGTAGCCGATCTCCAGCACCGTGCGGCTTTGTGTGGCTTCGCGCAGTTGCTGCAGCAAAGCACCGTGCGCGGGCGACAGGCCCACGGGTGGCACCAGCATGGGCATGCGGTCCACCTCTGAGCGCACCGACAACGGCAACACCGACAACACACGCGACATGGCATCGCCGGCCGCGAGCGCGAGCGCCGGGTCCAGCCATTGCTGAGCCATGCGGGTGGCCACCGCCAGGGCACGCGCCTCATCGGGCGTGAACATCAGCGGCGGCAAATCGAAGCCCCGTCCCAGCCGGTAGCCCACGCCGGCCTCGCCCTCGATCGGGACGCCCTGCACCTGCAGGTCGGCCACATCGCGGTAGACCGTGCGCGCCGACACCTCCAGACGCCCGGCCAGCCAGGCCGCGGTGGACAGGCGCCGGCCGCGGATCAGCTGCACCAGGGCAAAGAGTCGGTCAGCGCGGCGCATGGGGCACCCTCACGCCGGATGGCGCTGGTTCGCCAGATCCACCACGGCGGCAATTGCACTCCTGGCCATGGGACTGTTGGCCCAGCAACTGGCGTGCAGCATTTGGGCCACCGCACGGTTGATGGCCGCCGGATCGCTACCTGCCACGTCGGACAGGGACGAGAAACCCAATTGCTCCAGGCGCTCGACCACGGTGGGGCCGACGCCCTTGAGTGCGAGCATCAGCTGACGTTCTTCTGCACCAAACCCCATGTGGTTCCCTGTGACGGTGATTTGTTCAGGCCGCCGAGTGAAGCCCGATCTTGTTGCCCTCGGTGTCCAGTATCTGCGCAAAACTGCCCATACCCGGTGGCAAGGCGGTCTTTCCCAGGGCCACCGAACCGCCTGCGGCTGTGACCCGCTTCAGACAGTCGTCCAGATCGTCTTCCACGTTCAGGTAGACCACCGCCCCGACCTGGGCCGGTTTCAATTCGGCGCTCTGCACCAGGGAACCTGTCCGTTCGTTCTGGTCCGCTGTCTCAAACACGGCTTCCTGCTGGCCGGGCACGCCGAACTCCATGCGCTGGAGCTTGCGCCCCGTCACGGTGGCGTAGAACGCCATGGCGCGATCCAGATCGGTGACGGGGATTTCGAACCAGTTGATGGCGTGTGACATGGGGGCCTTTCAGATCGTTGAAGAAGCCCCGAAGTCTGCGGACTCCATGCTGACAGCGCGGTGTCAGCAGCCTCAGGGGTTCATGCAAAAAGCGCTCAGATCCAGCGCAGCAGCCAGCCCGCCACCAGCGGCAGCGCCACCGCGCTGAACAGCGCGGTCAACCCCATGGCCAGCCCCGCGAAAGCGCCCATCTCTTCGCTCACCAGAAAAGCCCGCGCGGTGCCGATGCCGTGCGCCGCGGTGCCCAGCGCAAAGCCGCGCACCGTGGGGTCGGTGATGCGCATGGTGTCGAACAAGAAGCGCGCGCTGGCCGCGCCCAAGATGCCGGTGCACACCACCAGCACCGCCGTGAGCGTGGGCAAGCCACCAATCCCTTCAGCGATACCCATGGCCACCGGCGCAGTGACCGACTTGGGCGCCAGCGACGCGATGGTTGCCTTGCTCGCACCCAGCGCCCAACCCACACCCATGGCGGTGACGGTGGCCGCCAGCGTGCCCATCACCAGCCCACCCAGCATCGGCAGCCACAGGCGTCTCAGGCGCGGGAGTTGTTCAAACAGCGGCACGGCCAGCGCCACGGTGGCTGGCCCGAGCAGGAAGTGCACAAACTGCGCGCCTTCGAAATAGGTGGCGTAGGGCGTGGCCGTGGCCCACAGCAGCGCGCCAATCACCACCACCGACAGAGCCACCGGGTTGGCCAGCGGGTGCAAGCCACTGTGGCGGTACGCCAGAAAAGCCACGTGGTACACCAGCAGCGTGAGCGTCAGCCCGAGCAGCGGCGAGGTCGAAAGGTAAACCCACACATCGGCCAGGCGGCCTACTGCCTCGCCTGAGACCGCATGCACCAGCGGCAGGCCTTCGTTCACGGTGTGTCTTGGTCGGCGGGCGGCGCCGTGCGCTTGATCAGCCACACCATGGTGAGCGCGGCGCTGGCCAGCCCCACCCAGGTGCTGAGCACCAGCGCCACGCCAATGGCCAGCGCCTCATCGCCCAGGCGCTGCAGGTGCAGCATCACGCCCACGCCTGCAGGCACAAACAGCAGCGAGAGGTGTTGCAACAGCGTCTGCGCCGTGGGCTTGACAGCGGCCATCAGCGACGGCCGCAGCACCAGCGCGGCCAACAACAATGCCATGCCCACCACCGGTCCGGGCACCGGCGCGGCCAGGGCGCGCACCAGCGCCTCGCCCACCAGCTGGCACACAAGCAAGGTGGCGAGCGCCGGGATCATCCCGTCAGAGCAGTTCGGCCGGAATGTTGCCGCCGTTGGCCGCGATGTGACCCAGCACATTCTTGTGCAGCCACATGTTCATCTTGGCCGAGTCGCCCATCAGCTCGTCGGGGCAGTACAGCTCCTTGGCCAGTTCCTTGCGCGCGGCCAGGCTGCTGTCCAGGCCCAGCAGCTTGAGCAGGTCGACGATGGAAGTTTTCCAATTGAGCTTCTCCGGGTGGTTGGCGGCCTTCTCCGTCAAGAGCGCGACCACGTCCACCATGCTGATGGAATTGACCACAGGCGCGGCTGGGGCGGCAGCGGCCACTGGCGCAGGCGCAGCGGCGGCTGCAGCGGGTGCAGCGGCAGGCGGCGGCGTGATCACCGGCGCGGCGGCGGCATCTTTCATGCCCAACTTTTCCAGGATGTTGCTGAAGAAACCCATGATCGATCCTTAAATGGCGTCGTGAACAAAAAAACGCGCCGCTGGACGCAAACAGCCGCGCATCCCCAGCTTATAGGCTGCGCCGCGCAATCGCGTGACAAGGCGGTGAATATTCTGGTCGCGCGGCGGCCCCGAACGGTGCACGAATGCACGCCGGTGTCACCGCAGCGCGTCGTCCAGCACTTCGATCCAGTGCCGCACCGGCGTGGCCGTGCCGCTTTGCAGATGCGTGATGCAGCCGATGTTGGCGCTGGTGATCACGTCGGGCTTGAGCTCGCCCAGGTGGCCGAGCTTGCGGTCGCGCAGCTGGTACGACAGCGTGGGGTTGAGCACCGAATAGGTACCGGCCGAACCGCAACACAGGTGGGCCTCGTTCTTGGCGACCTGCACCGTGAAGCCCAGCGCGGTCAGGTGTTGCTCCACGCCGCCCTTGAGCTGCTGGCCGTGCTGCAAGGTGCAGGGCGGGTGAAAGCCGATGACTTTTTTCGCGTCGGGCTGCTTCGCCAGCTTGGCCTTGAGCACCGGCACCAGCGCGGGCAGCAGCTCGCTCAGGTCTTGGGTGAGCTCGCTGATGCGCGCGGCCTTGGCGGCGTAGGCCGCATCGTCGGCCAGGATGTGGCCGTACTCCTTCACCGTGACGCCACAGCCCGAGGCGTTCATGACGATGGCCTCCGCACCGCTCTCGATCAGTGGCCACCAGACATCGATGTTGGCGCGCATCTCGGCCCTGCCGCCGTCCTGGTCGTTCAGGTGGAACTTCACCGCGCCGCAGCAACCCGCCTTGGGCGCGATCACGGCCTGCATGCCGGCCGCGTCGAGCACGCGCGCGGTGGCCGAGTTGATGTTGGGCATCATCGCTGGCTGCACACAGCCGGCGAGCATGAGCACCTTGCGGCCATGCGTCTGCGTGGGCCAGCGCCCGGCGTCTTGTTTCGCGGGCACCTTGTTCTTCAGGGTCTCGGGCAGCAGACCGCGCACCATCTGGCCCATCGCCATGGCAGGGCCGAACAGCGGCGAAGGCAGACCTTCTTTCAACAGCCAGCGCAAGGCTTTTTCACCCGCCGGCCGCGGCACTTTTTCATCGACGATCTTGCGACCAATGTCGATCAGGTGGCCGTAGTCCACCCCGCTTGGGCAGGTGGTTTCGCAGTTTCGGCAGGTGAGGCAGCGGTCCAGGTGCAGCTGCGTCTTGCGCGTCGGCTCGGCGCCTTCCAGCACCTGCTTCATCAGATAGATGCGGCCACGCGGACCATCGAGCTCATCGCCCAGCAGCTGGTAGGTGGGGCAGGTGGCGGTGCAGAAACCGCAGTGCACGCATCTGCGCAGAATCGCCTCGGCGGCCAGGCCGTCGGGCGTGTTCTGGAATTCGGGGGCGAGCTTGGTTTGCATGGCTTACTCCATCCGCCCCGGGTTGAAGATGCCGCGCGGGTCAAAGGCTGCGCGCAAGCGAGCTGTGGTGGCCTGCAGCGCACGGCTTTCAACGTCGAAGCGGGGCACGCTGGGTGCGCCGTCGGTTCCGGCGCGGAACAGCGTGGCATGGCCCTCAGCCGATGCGGCGACAGTGCGAATCTGTGCGGCCGCCGAGGCCGGCGCCCACAACCATCGCTGCGCGCCCTGCCATTCGATCAGAGGCTCGAAGGGCAGGTCGAGCACCGGCGCGGTCTGCGGCAGGGACAGGCGCCACAGGCACAGCGCAGACGATGGCGGCTGAAAGAAAGGCAAGGTCTGATCGCGGCAGGCAGCCCAGTCGGATGCGGCAAGGGTTTGGTCCATACGATGGCCACCGGCTTCGCGCGCCATGCGCTCGCTGGCGGACTCCACCGCCGCCACCGCGCCGCGCAGGCGCACGAACAGAAGCTCGGGCGCATCGGGCTGGGTGCGGTCTTTCACCCAGCAAGATGCGTTGAGGGGCAGCGGCTGCCCACCCCAGCGGTGCATCTGCTCCAGCGCGTCACGCTGCCCCAGGCGGAACACCAGCGTGGCCTCGGCCGGCGCCACCGGCAACACTTTGAGCGACAGGTGCGTGATCACGCCCAGCGTGCCCATGGAACCGGCCAGTGCACGGCTGATGTCGTAGCCCGCCACGTTCTTCATGACCTGGCCGCCAAAGGTCAGCCATTCGCCCTCGCCGTTGATGAACTGTGCGCCGAGCACGTAGTCGCGCACACCGCCTATCGTCGCACGGGCGGGCCCGGCCAGACCGGCCGCCACGGCACCACCCACGGTGCCTCCAGCGCCCGATCCCGCACCAAAGTGCGGCGGATCAAACGGCAGGTGTTGTCCCTTCTCGGCCAATGCCGCTTCCACCTCGGCCAGCGGGGTACCGGCGCGCACCGTGATCACCAGTTCGCTGGGTTCATGAGCCACGATGCCACCGAATGCGGCAACGTTCAGCGTCTGGCCCTTTGTTGAGGCCCCATAGAACGCCTTGGTGTCGCCCCCGACAACATTTAGAGGTGTGCGCGCAGCGCTCGCATCTCGGACCTGGGCGATCAGGTCGGTCGGGGTGTCGTTGTTGAGGCTGTAGGGCATGGCCACCATGGTAGCGGCGGGGGCCGTTGCGCCCTTTGAATTTTTTGCACACTCGGGTGCAATCGCGCCCTTCGGCCTCGTCAATCAGCGCGTGTGACCCAGGCACATTCCCGCGTTGGGGCGACCACGGCACTCCCGCTTGAGCCGCTTTTCCCGCGCTGCGGGGCGCTCGCTCGAGGGCGCTTCGATGAATTTCACGGAGGTCGAAGACGGTTTCTTTGGGCCTTCAAGCGGCGCCGACTTCTGAGCGGCACCAGCGACTTGGACGACAAGGGCGCTGACGGCTGCCAGCAAGAGCAGCGAGGCCCGCCGCAGTGGGGTGTGTGTGCTGCCAGACATGCTCGTTTCCTCCAGTGTGTGACGACGCCAATGGTCGCGAGTTCAGCGAGCTGTGTCTGTGATCTATTCACCCTAACGAAAAAGACCCGCGGCCTTGCGGCACGCGGGTCGAACATCCAATGAAGACAATCGTTCGTCGGAGATCAGCGGTTGTAGGCGGTTTCGCCGTGCGAGCTGATGTCCAGGCCTTCGCGCTCTTGTTCTTCGGACACGCGCAGACCGATGGTCAGGTCAACGATCTTGAAGGCAATGACCGAGACCACACCCGACCAGACGATGGTGATCAGCACGCCCTTGAGCTGGATCCAGACCTGACCGGCAATGCTGTAGGCATCGGCGGCGACCATGGACACCGTGGTCCAGTCGCTCACCAGCGAGGGGCCGCCGAGGTTGGGGCTGTTGAACACGCCGGTCAGCAAGGCACCCAGGATGCCGCAGACGCCGTGCACACCGAACACGTCGAGCGAGTCGTCAGCGCCCAGCAGTTTCTTCAGACCTGTCACGCCCCACAGACCGGCAAAGCCCGCCAGGAAGCCGATAACGATGCCACCCAGGATACCGACGTTGCCGGCGGCGGGGGTGATCGCCACCAGACCTGCGACAGCACCGGATGCGGCACCCAGCATGGACGCCTTGCCCTTGGCGAGCGACTCACCAATGCACCAGGCCAGCACAGCGGCAGCGGTGGCCAGCAGGGTGTTGATGAACGCCAGCGCAGCGAAGCCGTTGGCTTCCAGAGCGGAACCGGCGTTGAAGCCGAACCAGCCCACCCACAGCAGCGAAGCGCCGACCATGGTCAGGGTCAGGCTGTGAGGCGCCATGGCTTCTTTGCCGTAGCCGATGCGCTTGCCCACCATGTAGGCACCCACCAAGCCTGCGACGGCGGCGTTGATGTGCACGACCGTGCCGCCAGCGAAGTCCAGCGCGCCGTGCTGCCAGATCAGGCCGGCCTTGGCGGTCATCTCAGCGGCCACTTCGGCAGAGCTGTAGGCGTCCGGGCCCATCCAGAACCACACCATGTGGGCCATTGGCACATAGCTGAAGGTGAACCACAGGGCAGAGAACAGCAGCACGGCACTGAACTTCATGCGTTCAGCGAAGGCGCCCACGATCAGGGCGCAGGTGATGCCGGCGAAGGTGGCCTGGAAGGCGGCAAAAACGATCTCGGGAATCACAACGCCCTTGCTGAAGGTGGCTGCATTGGCAAAGGTGCCCGCTGCGTTGTCCCATATACCGTTCAGGAACAGACGGTCAAAGCCGCCGAAGTAGGCGTTGCCCTCGGTGAAGGCCAGGCTGTAACCGTAAATGGCCCACAGCACGACAATCATCGAGAAGGTGACCATCACCTGCATCAGCACCGACAGCATGTTCTTGCTTCGCACCAGGCCACCGTAGAACAGAGCCAGGCCAGGCACGACCATCAGGATGACCAGGATGGTGGAGACCATCATCCAGGCGGTGTCGCCCTTGTTGGGGGTGGGTGCAGGAGCAGGCGCAGCTTCTGCAGCAGCGGGCGCAGCTTCCGCCGCGGCGGCCGGGGCAGCTTCGGCGGCTGCAGGAGCAGGAGCGGCGGCCGGCGCAGCAGCGTCAGCCGCAGGGGCGGCAGGGGCCGCAGCTGCAGCCGGGGCTTCGGTGGCGGGGGCGGCAGTCTGCGCGATGGCGGAGAACCCGCCAAACATCAGGCCTGCGCC
>JBIIQD010000101.1:0-7331 GCA_044342265.1 Hydrogenophaga sp.
CCGGAAATCTGCCAGGACGGCGGAACCGCAGCGCAATCGGCGTTGTCCCGACGGGTGCTGGAGCGAACCGTGGAGGTGCGCGAGCGGCGCCGCGATGACTACGGGCGCGCGCTGGTCCGCTTGACGCATGAAGGCGAGGACGTCGCGGGCTGGCTGGTGCGAGAAGGTTGGGCATGGTCGTACCAATGGCGACACAGCGATGGGCCGTTTGCCAACGAGGAGGTTCAGGCGCGTCGTGCGCGCAGAGGGATCTTTGCCGGGCCTGAACCCGAGGAGCCACGCCTGTTTCGGCGCCGCCACGGCCCCTGCCCAATGCCAGAACGCCCCGCAGTGAAGGTTCAGGCGCCGCGCTGAGCGCAGACCGGGCAACCGGGCTGGCGTGGCAGCGCGATGGTGTTGAAAGCCAGATCACGGCCGTCGATCATCAGCAGCTGGCCGGTCAACCTCGATCCCATGCCGCTGAGAATCTTGAGCGCTTCAGCTGCCTGCATGGTGCCGACGATGCCCACCAGCGGCGCGAATACGCCCATGGTGGCGCAGCGCGTTTCTTCCACACCCGCGCCTTCGGGAAACACACAGGCGTAGCAAGGAGAAGCCGTCTCGCGCGGGTCATAGACCGCCAGTTGCCCGTCCATGCGGATGGCGGCGCCGGAAACCAATGGCACGTGATGGCGCACGCACGCGCGGTTGACCATGTGCCGGGTGGCGAAGTTGTCGCAGCAGTCGATCACCACGCCCACGTCAGGCAACATGCGGTCCAGCAGCGCTTCGTCGGCGCGCTGAACCAGAGCGGTGACCTGCGGGTCGGGGTTGATGGCGGCGATGGCGTGGCGCACCGACTCGGCTTTGGGTGTGCCCAGGCGGTCCAGCGAATGGGCGATCTGGCGCTGAAGGTTGGTGGCGTCCACCTCGTCGTGATCGACCACGGTGATGCGACCGACTCCTGCGCTGCCCAGGTAAAGCGCCACGGGTGAACCCAATCCGCCTGCGCCAATCACCAGCGCATGCGACGCCAACAACGCTTCCTGCCCCCCGATACCCAACTCATTGAGCAGAATGTGGCGCGAGTAACGCAGGAGCTGCTGATCGTCCAGGACCATGGCCGCAGGGGCGGGGATCAGTTTTCTTTCTTCTCTTCGGGACGCTCGGTCATGGTCTTGCTGACCAGCACAGCACGGCCTTTGAGTTTATTGAGTGCCTGCTGCAGCTGGAAGTCCTTGTCGCTGCCAAATTCCGGCACCAGCCGCTGGCCCGGGTTCTTCTTGGACTCTTCCTCCAGACGTTTGCGGGCACTTTCACGGTCCTGGTCGCGCTGCTGCTCGGCAGCGCGCTGGGCGTCGGTCATGGGCACGTCGCCAGCCTTGGCATCCTTGCCGTTGGACAGGTGCTTGGTGAGGTCAGCTTCGCGGGTGCGGAGGGCCGCAAACAGGTTGCCCTCGGTCGTTTCATCCACCATCACATCGGGCACGATGCCCTTTGCCTGAATCGATTTGCCGCCTGGCGTGTAGTAGCGCGCGGTCGTGAGCTTCAGGCCGGTATCGGGACCGAGCGGGCGCACGGTTTGCACCGAGCCCTTGCCGAAGGTCTGGCTGCCCATGATGGTGCCGCGTTTGTGGTCTTGCAACGCACCGGCGACGATTTCGCTGGCCGAGGCGGAGCCTTCGTTGACCAGCACCACCAGCGGTACGCTCTTGAGTGCGCCGTTGGTTGCCTTGGTCAGGCGTGCGATCGGGTCCACCCCGCCACGTCGCAAGTAATGCTGTGGTGCAGCGGTGTAGGTGAACTTGCTGTCAGCGAGCTGGCCGTTGGTTGAGACCACAGTCACGTTGTCGGGCAAAAACGCTGCCGACAGGGCCACGGCCGCGTCCAGCAGTCCGCCCGGGTCGTTGCGCAGGTCCAGCACCAGGCCCTTGATCTTGGGATCGGCCTTGTACAGGTCTTCGACCTTGCGCGAGAAATCCTCAACCGTGCGGTCCTGGAACTGTGACACCCGGACCCAGGCATAGCCCGGTTCGACCATCTTGCTCTTGACACTCTGCGTCTTGATTTCTTCGCGCGTGATCGTGACCGGGAACGTCCGGTTCTCGTCTTTACGGAAGATGGTCAGCAGCACTTTGGTGCGCGGTTCGCCCCGCATGAGCTTGACCGCGTCGTTGATGGAAAGGCCTTTGACGGCGGTGTCGTCGATCTTGCTGATCAAGTCACCCGATTTGAGGCCGGCGCGGAAAGCGGGCGAGTCCTCGATCGGTGAAACCACTTTGACCAGACCGTCTTCCATGGTGATCTCAATGCCCACACCAACAAAACGGCCACTGGTGCCCTCACGGAATTCCTTGAAGGATTTTTTGTCGAAGTACTGAGAATGCGGGTCCAGGCTGGACACCATGCCCGAAATCGCCTCGGAAATGAGCTTCTTTTCGTCGACGGGCTCCACATAGTCACTTTTGACCATGCCAAACACGGCGGCCAGCTGCTGCAGCTCTTCCAGCGGCAGTGGCGCGAGCGAACCGCGCGCCACTGCTTGCAGCTGCACTGTGGTCAACGCGCCCGCCACGGCACCCACCGCCACCCATCCGGCGATTTTCAGATTGTGATTCACTTGTTTGCCCATGTTGTCACCCCGAAAAAAGCGTCGGCCCGGGCGGTAGCGCCGCGGGCCTGACAGTCAATATACACCTTCGAGTCAGCCCGTGCGATTCGGTTCCGTGCGGACGGTTCAGCGCTTGCCCTGAGCGGCAACGGCGGCGGCAGCAGCGGCTGCCGCAGCTGCATCGCCCAGGTAAAAGCTCTTGATGGGCTTGAGGTTGGCGTCCAGCTCGTAAACCAGTGGAATGCCGTTGGGAATGTTCAGGTTGACGATGTCGGCGTCCGAAATGCCGTCCAGAGACTTGACCATGGCCCGGATGCTGTTGCCGTGGGCGGCAATGACGACGCGTTGGCCGCTGGTGATGGCGGGGGCCAGCACCTCGTTCCAGAAAGGCATCACACGGGCCACGGTGTCCTTGAGGCATTCGGTCAATGGCACTTGCTCGGGGTGCAGCTTGGCGTAGCGAGGGTCGCTGCGCTCGCTGCGCGGGTCGGACGCTTCCAAGGTCGGTGGCGGGGTGTCGTAACTGCGACGCCAGATCAGCACCTGTTCGTCGCCGTACTGCTTGGCCATGTCGGCTTTGTTGAGGCCTTGCAGGCCACCATAGTGCCGCTCGTTCAGCCGCCAGTCCTTGACCACCGGCAACCAGCTGCGTTCCATCTCGTCCAGGCAGAGGTTCAGGGTGTGAATCGCGCGCTTGAGCACCGAGGTGTAGGCAATATCAAATTCGTAGCCCTCCGCTTTGAGCAGTTTGCCCGCCGACATGGCCTGCGACACGCCGGCGGGGGTGAGCGCCACGTCGGTCCAGCCGGTGAAGCGGTTTTCGAGATTCCAGGTGGATTCGCCGTGGCGGATCAGGACGAGCTTGTGCATGGGGAGAAGTGGCGTTGGGGCAGAAGATTAGGGGGCTGTTGACCGGTCGGGATCGCGTGGATCGGTCCAGCATTCTAAAATCTCGGGCTTGATCGACCTGAAAGGTGCCTTGTGAGTTTTTTTCTGGACAACTGGACGCTGTTTGCCGTCGCCCTCGCATCGGGTGGAATGTTGCTGTTTCCCGTGTTGACATCGGGCGGTGGTTCCGCGGGCCTGACGCCGACCGAAGCTGTGCAGCTGATGAACCGCGAAAAAGCGGCGGTGGTGGATGTGTGCAGTGCGGAGGAATTTGCCATGGGACATGTGGCCGGCGCGAAGAACGTGCCGCTGGCCGAGCTGGAAGTCAAGTTGGTCGGCGCTGTGAAAAACAAGGCAGTGCCTCTGGTGCTGGTGTGTGCGACGGGCATGCGGTCCCGCCGGGCTGTGGCGCTGGCCAAAAAGCTGGGCTATGAAAATGCCCGATCGTTGACCGGTGGCATGGGCGCCTGGCGCTCGGCCAATCTGCCGGTGGAAAAAGCCTGAGATGGAGCGAGCCATGGCACCCGTGAAGATCTATTCGAGCGACTTTTGCCCTTACTGCAGCCGTGCCAAGGCGCTGCTGCAACAGCGTGGTGTCACCGATTACGAAGAAATCGTGGTCGATGGCAAACCCGAACTGCGCGCGCAGATGACAACGATCACCGGGCGCACCAGCGTGCCGCAGATCTTTGTGGGCAACACCCATGTCGGCGGCTGTGACGACCTCCACGCCCTGGACCGCCAGGGCGGACTGCTGCCCCTTTTGCAAGGCTGAAGCTCTTGCGCCCCGGGCTGCGACGCAGCGCAGGCGCAGCCCTCTGGGGGCTGTCGGCGCTTGAGGTAGCCTGGCGACCCAAAGGCCCGTGTCTAGGGCTGCTGAGATAATGCTTCGTTGGGCCCGCTTCGGGATGTCTCCCTGGCGGGCCTTGTTTCTTCCCGATCTTTTCGAAAGCTCATATGGCCGACCAAGACCCCATCTTCCAGATTCAGCGCGTCTACCTCAAAGAGGCTTCGCTTGAGCAGCCCAATTCGCCCGGCATCCTGCTCGAACAGGAGCAACCGTCGGTGGACATCCAGCTCGGCGTTGAGGCCAGTCCGGTGGCTGATGGAGTCTACGAGGTCGCTGTCACCGCCACGGTCCAGACCAAGATCAAAGACAAGACCGTGTTTCTGGTCGAGGCCAAGCAGGCTGGCATCTTCGAAATCCGCCACCTGCCAGAAGAACAGATGGGTCCGATCATGGGCATCGCCTGCCCGCAGATCGTGTATCCCTACCTGCGTGGCAATGTGGCTGACCTGATCCAGCGCGGGGGTTTCCCACCGGTGCATCTGGCTGAAATCAATTTCCAGGCGATGTACGAACAGCAGCAGGCCCAGGCTGCCGGTACCCTGCCGCAGTAAGCGCTGAGCAGTCGCTGACGATGGACATCGTCGTTCTCGGCGCCGGTGCCTGGGGCACCGCGCTGGCGATTGCAGCCACTCGCCTGCCGGATGAACCGCACCGGGTGACGCTGTGGGGTCGCGACGTTGCCCAGGTCTTGGCCATGCGGGCCCACCGCGAAAACGTCCAGTACCTGCCAGGCGCCACGCTGCCATCGACCCTGCTTTTGGTGGGCGATGACATGAACTGGCCAGCGGAGGCGCTGGCGCATGCCGATCTGGTCGTGGTGGCGACGCCTATGGCGGCCCTGCGCGATATGTTGCAGCGGCTGGCGGCGCTGTCTGCGCCAGTGGCCTGGTTGTGCAAGGGATTTGAAGCCCCCCTGGGCGCCGATGCGATGCACGGTTGCTTGGGTCACGAAGTGCAGACAGCGGTGGCGCCCCTGCTCAAAGGTGGCGTCCTGAGTGGTCCAAGCTTTGCATTGGAGGTGGCGCGTGGACAACCGACGGCCTTGGTGGCTGCCAGCGCCCACGCCAGCGTGCGCGAGGCGCTGGTCGCCGCTTTCCACGGTCCGGCATTACGGGTGTACGCCAATGAGGACGCCGTCGGGGTCGAGGTCGGTGGCGCTGTCAAGAACGTGCTGGCCATCGCCACTGGCCTGTGCGATGGCCTGAATCTGGGCTTGAACGCGCGAGCCGCATTGATCACTCGTGGCCTGGCGGAGATGACTCGCCTGGGATTGGCGCTGGGAGCTCGGGCTGAGACCTTCATGGGCCTGTCGGGCTTGGGCGACCTGGTGCTGACCGCCACGGGCGATCTGTCACGCAACCGCAGGGTGGGTCAGCTTTTGGCGCAGGGGCTCAGTCTGCAGCAGGCCGTGTCCTCGTTGGGGCACGTGGCCGAGGGCGTGTACAGCGCTCGCACGGTGGCTCATCGTGCGCGTGCCCTGGGTCTTGAGATGCCAATCAGCGAAGCGGTGGTGGCACTGCTTGATGGTCGCTTGCTGCCCGATCAAGCAGTGGCCGAACTGATGGGCCGCGATCCAAAAGAAGAGGCGTTTCATTTGCTGCCGGGCGGCTGAAGGCGCAGCGCGAGTGAGTGCTTGCTTTGTGCTCCATGGCTACCATGTAGTCTTCAAGGCCGGTGCCCTACGGCAGAGAATGCCGTTTGATCTGAGCGAAAGGCGCTTCCGATGCCGACGTCCTTGCTGGACATTCATATATTGATTTTCGTGGCCTTGATGGCCATCTTTGTCGCGGCAGGGCAGGGGTTGGCCTCTCACTCCCGCTTTTTTGGTCAATTGGTGGACCAAAAGCGCGGCAGTGAAAGCTACGAGAGCCACCTTGACGGCTTGCGTGGGCTGGCTGCCTTTGCGGTTTTTGTACACCACGCTGCGTACATCTGGCCCGATATCGAGAACGGTGGATGGTTCAAGCCCGAATCCCATTTTATGGAACTGTTGGGCGCTGCCGGCGTGTCGATGTTCTTCTTTCTGTCAGGGTATTTGTTCTGGCGCGGTTTTTTGCGACAGGACCCCAAACTGTTCTCGGTGACCCGCTTTTACAAACAGCGGCTGTTCCGGATCGCACCGGTTTACTGGCTTTTCTGTCTGGTGATGGTGTTGATGGTGCTTTGGGATTCCGGCGGCACGTTGCGGACATCGCTGGCCGAGTTTGTGGTGTCGGTGGGCCAATGGCTGGTCTTTGGTGTTCCCGTTGGGCGATTTCCGGATGTCAACGGATTTCCTCTCACGCGTTTGATCAATGGTGATGTGGCCTGGTCATTGCGCCACGAAGTGCTGTTCTATTTGCTCTTGCCACTGTTGCTGCCCATGGCCACACGGCGCCAAACATGGCCGTTGTTGGCCATGTTTGTGACCAGCTTCATCATTTTGTCTCTCCTTTATGCCTTTTTGACCAGAGCCACCGATGTCTCGCAGCAGTCTTCGGCCACGGCATGGGCGTTGATTTTTTTAAAGGAAGGCCTGCTGGATTTCAACAAGTTCTTGATCATGGGATTCGCTCCCGGAATGCTCGCGGCGCATCTGCTGCAGCATGAGCGTTACCTTGCTCTCATAGGGCGTATCCAGCCCCGTCATGCGCAGTGGGTGGTGCTGTTGTGTTGTCTCTTCTTGCTGCTCAATACCGATCCCCGCTTTTCTTTTCTGAAGCTCGTTCCTTTGTCCGTGATTTTCTTTCTGGTGGTTGCCAAGAAAGTGGGCACCGAACTCTTGCGCGCTCGGGGGCTGGTCGTGTTGGGGTTGATCAGTTACAGCGTCTATGTCTTCCACGGTCTTTTTTTGTTTGCCTTGCAGCCGCAGGGATGGGGCATCTACAAGGCCATCGGAATTGCTGGGGCACCCTTCTATTGGCTGCTGATGGGAGTGGTAGGGCTGGCGGTGCTGGCGGTCAGCGCTTGTCTGTACCGCTGTGTTGAAGCGCCGTGCATCGAATGGGGCAAGCGTGCAGTGCC